>JAOUDF010000241.1 GCA_029859385.1 Nitrospirota bacterium | reverse complement strand
GCCGGGCCTTTACCTGGGCCAGGTAGGCAAGACAGCGCATTCGAAGACCCTTTTCCATCATCTCACGATTGATGGATCGTATTTCGCCGACATGGCGGTCGCTGGTCTTGAGAATGTCTTCGCGCACGATTACTTCCCTATCAGATCATAACCGCAAGGGAGCTCCTTGAGGAACTCCATTGCCTTTCTAATGTTTGCCCCTTCAAGCACAGATCCGTGCTGCGGGAGGATGCGTTCTATTTCTATTTCTTCAATCCGCTCGATAAACCCGCGCAGAAGATGATTGTTGGGCATGATGTGCTGGTGCCATTCCTTCATGGGCTCGAGAAAGTCATCCCCTGCAAAGAGCGACCAGTCCCTTGATACGGCGCCGAAAATATCGCTGGTGAAGAGTGACCTCGTTTTCCGGTCATAGGTAGCAATGGCTCCGGGAGAGTGCAGATGCGGGGTAAAAAGGAACTCAAGAACCCGGCCGCTCTGAAGGCGCAGTCGGTAATCGATGTCATCTACGGCGATGACGCTGCTTTTCAGGTCGTAGTGGCGAATGAACCATACACTGTTGGAATGGGCCAATATTCTGAGGTCGGGCCTCTCGATGATGTCTTCGAGGATCGCCAGGTTCCCACATACGTCGGGGTCCTGATGGTGGGCGACAACGAAGGTGATATCCGATGGGTTCACCAGGTCGATTATCTTGCGCATCACGATGGGGAAGTGGGGGATAGAACCGGGATCAAACAGGATGACGTCTTTTTCGTCAATCAGAAGGTATGGATTGCAGTGAAGCCTTGCATCGTGGTCATAAAAGCCGACCCAGTGGATATCGCGTGTAATAGCTACCGCATTCTCATAATCCGGTTCCTTCATGCTCCCTCCCGGTCAAACAAGCCTTGGAATCTGGGGAATTAGCTAAAAACGTCTAATATGTTGTATATAAAACTATCTTTTAACTATAACATAACGAAGTAGCGTGTAAAATGAATTTCAATTCAACCGGATCACACACGCGACTAGAAGGTTTCATCTCCAGCCAGATACCGCCACTGGCCCTCGGGAAGGTTGCCCAGTTCGATCTTCCCTATCCTGATCCGTTTGAGGCCGGTTACCCTGATGCCGACCTGCTCGCACATGCGCCGGATCTGGCGTTTTTTCCCTTCTTTGAGGATGAAGCGAAGTTGCTCCCTGTTCTGGCGGAATACCTTTGCGGGCTTTAACGGCTTTCCGTCGAGCGACAGGCCGTGGTTAAGCAGCTTCAATGCCTCATCGCTCAGCATGCCCTCATAGCGGACGAGGTACTCCTTTTCCATATCGGCTTTTTCACCGATAAGCTGCCGGGCGATACGGCCATCCTGTGTAAAGACCAGCAGGCCCTGGGAGTCGATATCGAGCCTTCCGGCCGGAGCCAGGCCCTTGAGCTGGGCAGGGGTAAAACGCACCGATGAACGGTCGTTCTTGAAGCGACTTCTTGACGTTATGAGGGAGACTGCGGGAAGATAGCCCTTTTCGGGCTGGGCGGATACGTATCCGACAGGCTTGTTAAGGAGGATAGTAACCAGGCGGTTCTGCTCCGTAACGGCACTGTCATCGAGCGTTATCACGCATCCGGGATCGACCCTTGTTCCAAGGAGATTTACCCGCTCTCCGTCAACAGATACCAGGCCGAGCTCTATAAAACGGTCCGCCTCACGCCGCGAGCAGATTCCCCGTTCCGCCATCAATTTTGAAAGTCTGGGCTTATCCATAGTGATGTATCATACAATTTCTGACCAATGATTGAAAAGGGGACATTGAATTTATTTGCTTTTAAAACTGAAGAGACGCGGTGTATTAGTGCTAATGAGCCTTCAAAGTAGCTACTTTTGTAAGAAGTTAATGGACATTTTACGTATTGGCGATAAAATACTGATACATTCAATTTACCCCACTGAGGGCGTCTATAGAGTAGACGCCCCCGCAACGGCCCACGTTAGAAACAGAAACAGCAGGATCAGGTTGTCCATGAAAAATATCCATATTGACGATGCTGCCCAGGGTACCGCAAATCAGCCGATCGAGCGGCTTGTCGCGATCATTTCTTCAAGCTTTGTAGATACCACCGACCTCGACGTAAAAATCAGCAACGCCCTGAAATCCATTGGTCTCTTCTGTAGTGCAGACCGTGCCTACGTTTTTCAGATTCGAGGGCAGGCAATCCTGACCAATACCCACGAGTGGTGTGCGGAGGGAGTAAGGCCCCAAATTGAACACCTCAAGAAAATTTCTGCGGCAGAAGAGCTTCCCTGGTTCTGGCAACACATGCAGGAGTTGAAAGACTTTTATGTCCCATCAGTTGCAGGCCTTCCCGCCGAAGCCGTGCTCGAGAAGCAACATTTTGACGGTCAGGACATCAAGTCGCTTGTAGTGGTCCCTATGGCGAGTGAAAATACACTCCTGGGCTTTCTCGGTTTCGACTGGGTAAGGGAGAAGCGGGAATGGTCAGATGACGTAGTTGCATTGCTCAGGTTGACAGCTGAGACGATTGGCAGGGCATTGGAACGCAACCGGACACTCGATATGCTGAGCAGGAAACAGCACTTGTTGAATCAAACTCAGGAAATCGCTCATCTGGGGAGCTGGGAGCTCGATCTGGTCGACAATATCCTGACCTGGTCTGATGAGGCCTACAAGATCTTCGGGGTACAGCCCCAGGAATTTGGAGCTACCTATGAAGCATTCCTTGAAGTCGTTCATCCCGACGAACGGGCGGCGGTTGATGCTGCGTATACCAATTCTCTTCGGGAGGAACGGGACGGCTACGATATAGAACACCGGATTGTCCACAAGGCTACCGGTGAGGTCCGTATCGTCCATGAAAAGTGTATTCATGTCCATGATGCCACCGGTCGCCTTGTCCGTTCCACGGGAATGGTGCAGGATATTACGGATAAAAAGAAGATGGAGGAGGCGCTGAGGCGCACCGAGTCTTTTGCTCGCGCTATTGTAGATAATGAACCGGCGTGCATAAAAATTATCAGTCCCGACGGCCTGTTGCAATACATGAATCCGGCCGGCCTTGCGATGCTGGAAGCCGAGAACCTTGAAGCAGTTCGAGACAGACCTCTGGAGTCGTTTGTTGTGGCTGAGCATCGGGATGCATATCTAAACCTGGCCGCGAAAGTGTTGAAGGGAGAAGAAGGCTCGCTCCAGTTTGAAATAAGGGGTATGAGAGGGGCACGCAGGTGGCTCCATACCCATGCTGTTCCAATGCGCGACGAGCAGGGTAATGTTGAAGTAATCCTTGGTTTGACGCGTGACGTCACCGACGCCAGGATGATCGAGGATTTCCAGCTATTTCTGGCACAAAGTGGTGGAAATATTCGGCGTAGTGAATTCTTCCACTCACTGGCAGTTTATTTAGCGGAAAAACTCGAAACTGACATGGTCTGTATTGATCGTCTGGCGGAAGGGAACCATGCCGCCACGACGCTGGCACTCTATTTCGACGGCAAATTCGAAGACAATTTGACGTATACCCTCAAGGACACCCCCTGCGGAGAGGTGGTTGAAAAAAATGTATGTCTCATTTCCAGCGGTGTTTGCCAGTTATTTCCTAACGACAGGGTTCTTCAGGACATGAAGGCCGAGAGCTATGCCGGTACCATTCTCTGGGGCCACCAGGGAAAACCGATCGGTCTTATCGCGCTTATCTGGCGAAAGCCCTTGAAAAATCAGGAGGTAGTGCGGTCGATGCTACAACTGGCTGGGGCAAGGGCGGCTGGAGAACTTGAGCGGAAGGTTGCTGAGGAGCAAGTGATTGAGTCGAAGAGGATGCTTCAGGCAGTGCTCGATACGATCCCGGTAAGGGTTTTCTGGAAAGACCTGAACTCCGTCTATCTTGGCTGCAACCGGCCTTTCGCACTTGATGCGGGATTGTCCACGCCTGATGAGTTGC
>JAOUDF010000240.1 GCA_029859385.1 Nitrospirota bacterium | reverse complement strand
TCTTCGATGATGGCTGCCTGGTCGGCCGTTTCCATCTCCTGAAGGGTCTCTGCCGCCGTCTCGGGGTCGAGGGTGTCGAGGAGCGATGCGCGGTCCTTCTGGGGGATCTCGCTCAAAATATGGGCGATGTCCGCCGGGTGCAGCTCCGACACCTTGTGCCGGGGGATATGCAGCGCCAGCCGCGTCAGCTTCGGCTCCACCGGTTGCAGATAGCCCCAGCTGATAAGATTTCTCGGTATCTTGTACCCCACGGTCCGGGCAATCCGTTCACCCTGCGACTCAAAACCGATACGGCGCATGAGCCCCCGAAGCCCCACGTCGGCCGCCACAAGACAGAGGTGACCGTGCACCTCACCCAGTTTCAAGTCGTTCACCCGCACCACCTTCGCCCCGTCGATATCGACAATCTGCTTGTCCAGCAGGTTGCGGCAGAGGAGGAGGTCGTCGTCCGACACCTCGGTTGGGGTGACTTCGTCCGTGACAGGTGATACGGAGATAATCCGCTTGTTGAAGACGTTGACGGCGTCCCATCCGATGACAAACAGCTTCTTGCGCCGTAACACCACCAGGGCCGAGACGCGGGGAAACACCTCGCCCGGGACAATGATGAAATCGGTAAGACGGCCGATCTCCTCGCCTTTCTTGTCCAGGACAGGCTTTTGCAGTATCTCGCTGATGAAAAGTTCGCCTATGTAGGGCATTTCTCCCCCGCAGTGTCAATAACCCCTTAAAAATCAAGGGCAAGGTATCTCAGCGATGGGCATCTGTCAAGGGTTAAAGCCGTACTGATCCGGCTATGATTCTGGGCGGGAATAATCCTGGAATAGCTACAAGGCGCAAAGCGGTGGATTGGGCGGTGTAACAGGAGGGGGATATCGAGCCTGATTTTGCTCGCATCCATAGGGCTGTCAGCACAATTCCGGGGACGGCCTGCCGATAAAGTAGCCCTGTGCATAGTCAACGCCGTATTCCCTGAGAAGCTCGAGCACCTCGCCGTCTTCGACGAACTCGGCAACGGTCCGTACCCCCAGACCCTTTGCCATGGCCACGATCGATCGGACGATATGCTGGTCGTCGGTATTCTTGTGCAGATTTTTGATGAAGGAACCGTCAATCTTCAAATAGTCGACGTGCATATTCTTGATGTAGGAGAATGCGGTAAACCCGACACCGAAATCATCAAGAGCCAGCCTGCATCCCATATCCTTCAGTGAGTTCAGGAATATGATAGCGTTGTCCATGTTCCGGATAGCCTCGGTCTCGGTAATCTCGAAAACAAGCCTGTCAGGGTTCGCCCCGGTTTCGGAGATATTGTTTCTTACCTTATCGAGCAGCTCTTCATTTCCAAGATTCTTGCCCGAGATGTTGATGCCGAATGAAATATCTCTTCCTTCCAGCTTCTCTTTTGCCTGGAGTTTCATTGCCTCGCGCATGATGAAAAGATCGATGTTGGCAATCAGCCCCATCTGTTCAGCCGTCGATATAAAGCCGTTGGGATAGATGACCCTCCCCTCTTCATCGATCATCCGCGCCAACACCTCGTAATGGGATACCTTGTTGTCAGGAAGGTGAAGTATGGGCTGGTACCATGGGGTAAAACGACCATGCGCGAGGGCATCCTCTATCCTGTTTTTCTCCGAAACTCTCAGGTGGATGTTTTCCATCAACCGGTCTTCAGGCCTGTAGGCATGACAGACGTTTCGCCCTATCTTCTTCGCGCTTCGCAGGGCTGCGTCGGCCTTTGCCATCATGTCGTCCGGCGACGAGGCATGTTCAGGATAGGCCACCGCGCTGATACTTACCGTGGAATTCTGACGTATCTGCCTGGCAATCTCCAGCCCCTCGTCGAGGGTAGAGCCGGGGATAAAAATGCCGAATTCGTCACCGCCGAGTCGAGCAAGAGCACAGTTCTCGCAGTCGCTCATCTTCTGCGCGAAAATATCCTTCAGGTTGCGGGACAAGCCTCTCAGCATCTCATCGCCCGCCGTATGTCCATAGGCATCGTTAATGACACCGAAATCATCAATATCAATGAGAAGCAACACCCCGTTCCCCCCCCGGCGGGAAAGAGTATCCGTAGATTTCTTCAAGAGGTCCATGAATGTTGCACGGTTGGCCAGGCCCGTCAACTCATCGTGATGTGCCAGATAGTCCACCTTTTCCTTGACCGCCCTCTTTTCGGTGACATCCTCCTGCACCGCAAGAAACTGTACTATTCGTCCGTTTTCATCGGTAATAGGGCTTATCACTATTTCGCCCCAGTAGATCTCTCCATTTCGCCGTCGATTCCGGAGCATGCCCCGCCATGTCTGCCCCGAAAGGATGGTCTCCCAGAGATTCTTATATACGTCGGGAGGAGTTTCCCCCGACGCAAGGAGAGCCGGCGTCCGGCCCAGCGCCTCTTCCCTTTTCCATCCGGTGACTCTTTCAAATACCGGGTTTACATACTCGATAACCCCCCTCGTGTCGGTCACAATAATTACATTGACGCTGTGCTCGATCCCGGCCATGAACTTCTTCAGCTCCTGCTCAGCCGACTTTCGCATCTCCTCTCTCTCTATGGACGAGATAGCAAAAACAAGGTTCTCCACCATTCGGTGAATCACTTCAAGCTCATCTTTTTCAAAGCAGCTCACCGCTCCGGCATAAAGGGAGAGGGCCCCGCGCAGATGGCTGTTGACCCTGAACGGGATGGCCGCCGAGGAACGGAAGCCGCGACGCAGCGCGGCATCTCTCCAGGGAAGCATCTCGTCGGCATTCTCGATATCCGCGCACACAAAGCTCTGGCCGTTTCGCAGAGACTTTCCTGTCGGCCCCTGCCCCTCAGGGAGGGTCTCGTCTATCGATATGCGGATATTCTCCAAGTATGCCCCGTCACCCGCATGGCTCACTGCCTTTACCATCCCTGTGGAACGGTCCACAATGCCTACCCAGGCCAGCAGAAAACCGCCTTCATGCACCGCAATCCGGCTTATCTCATCGTAGAGCTCCGGTATGGTTTCTATGTGGACAATGGCGTCATTTACCTTGCTGAGCATTGCGTGAAGGCGGTTCATCCTCTTTAGGCCGTCGGTGGCCTTCATCCGCTCCGCAATCTGGTCCGCAAGCTCCGTATTGGTAGCCTGAAACCACTCCACAAGCCCCCGTGACCGTCTCGCCTGATAGAGCGACCACGACATGAGGGACGAAACCAGTAATCCGCCGACAACAACCCATATCCCCAGATTTGATTGAGCGTCTCCCGGTACTACGTGGACAGGCCAGGCCGTTACAGTCCATTCGGCCCCGAACACGCTGATTTTTGCCCCTTTTGGAGAGAGGTTCAACCCAAACTTTCCCTGCATCTCCTCGGGAAACACGACTTCTGCATTGCCGTCACTGAGAATGGTGAAATAGCCATCCTTTTCAAAATGCTCTTCCACCAGTTCCCTGTCGAGCATCTGGTGCAGCTGAAAAGAAGCGACCAGAAGACCGCTGCTTTCTCCCTCCGCATGAATCGGTACATACGCCTTTATTACCGCGACTTTGTCATCCGTGTACTGTATCGGGGACACTACCGGCTGGCCCGTATCCAAAGCCTTTCGCATCAGGCTTTGCTGCGTGCCCGGCGCAAGATCAATGTCGGCGCGAACAGGATCAGGTTCGTGCCGGACATATCCGACTATGCGAAGTGAAGAGTCAAGCCACCCAAGGAATTCATAACCTGAATAGTGCGTGAGGTAGAGGCGGGCATCCGACTCCCAGCTCTTGATGTCGGACGTGGTCCTGCTCAACCGGTTGGCCATCCGTACCAGTGCAAGGACGCGTTCATCGATCTTCGCGCTGATATCTGCGGCCGCGTGGTCAGCCTGGGCCTTCATGACCATGCCAATACTATGCTGTTCATTATGCATGACCTGGTAACCGGCGGCCAGCGAAAGCAACATGGCCAGAATCCAGGCA
>JAOUDF010000239.1 GCA_029859385.1 Nitrospirota bacterium | reverse complement strand
GGCAAGGATGAATGGGTCGACGGCATTTCCGGTATCGACAACTATATGGAAGCACCCGTCGAGGCACTGCGGGACAAGATACTGGCAGCGGGCATCGTCGGCCTGGGTGGAGCAACCTTCCCGACCCACGTAAAGCTCTCCCCTCCCAAGGAAAAGAAGGTTGAATGTGTCATCCTCAACGGTTGTGAGTGCGAGCCGTATCTGACTGCCGACCACCGTCTGATGCTGGAATCGCCGGAGGATATAGTGGAAGGTCTCCGCATCCTCATGCGGATTCTGAGCGTCGACAAAGGATATATCGGTATCGAGGACAACAAGCCCGACGCCATCGCGAAGATGACGGAAGCCGCGAAGAAATACCCCAACATCACCGTAACCACCCATCTGGTCAAATACCCGCAGGGCGCGGAGAAACAGCTGATAAAGGCTGCGCTGAACCGCGAAGTCCCTTCCGGCGGACTACCCATGGATGTTGGTGTCGTCGTACAGAACGTAGGAACCGCGGCGGCTATCTATCAGGCGGTGAAGAGCGGCAGACCCCTCATTGAGCGGATCGTTACCGTAACCGGCCAGGGGGTGAAGGAGCCGAAAAACCTCAAGGTGCGCATCGGCACCCTGCTGCGGGACCTTATCGATGATTGCGGTGGTTTTGACGGTACGCCGGGCAAGGTCGTCGCCGGTGGCCCCATGATGGGCCAGGCCCAATGGACCATCGACGTCCCCGCCATCAAAGGGACTTCGGGTGTGCTCGTATTCCCCGACTCAAGTGTCATGGCCTACGAGCTTAATCCGAATGAGAGCACCATCGAGGCCTGTATCCGCTGCGGAGAGTGCGTAAGGCACTGCCCCATGATGCTCAACCCCAGCAGCCTCTCCATCTACGGCGAACTGGATATGTTAGAAGATTCCGAGAAGGGCAATGTATTTGACTGCATCGAGTGTGGTGTCTGCACCTTTGTGTGCCCCGCAAAGCGGCCGCTCATGCACCTGATCCGCTACAGCAAGAACCTGATCAACGCAAAGAGACAGAAGAAATAACCTCTTGGTAGACTGAAGAGAGAATATGTCGGAAGAGCAAAAACCAGAAGAGACGACGGCGCCGGAGGCAGAAGAAGCAAAGCCTGCCGCCGCTCCTAAACCGAAGCCGACTCCCCGGCCCGCGGCCAAAACAGCCGCCGGTACCGGTGAAGGATCCGCGGAGGGCGAGGTTCCGGCCAAGCCGAAACCGGCAAAACCGGCCGTGCCCAAGGCTCCGAAGATAGAAATCCCGAAGCCGATGGAGAAGCCGCTTATCGTTTCTTCGTCGCCCCATGTGCGGACTACCCAGTCTACGTCGAAGATCATGAACAGCGTGGTGCTGGCACTGACGCCCGGCGCGCTGGTTGGCATCTATTTCTTCGGTATCCCGGCGCTCTTTACCATAATCCTTGCCATTGCGGGCTGCCTTGCCACCGAGTGGGCCTGCTTCAAGTGGATGGGCACCAAGGGGCAGCTCAAGGACAGCAGCGCGGTACTGACGGGTCTACTCCTGGCCATGAACCTTCCGTCGAACTCCCCCTGGTGGATGACGCTTCTGGGTTCTGCAGTTGCAATCTTCATCGGCAAGCAGCTATACGGCGGCCTGGGGTATAATCCGTTCAACCCGGCTCTGGTGGCCCGCGTCTTTTTATTGATTGCATTCCCGGTACAAATGACTACCTGGCCCACCCCCTCCCCTCTTTTTGGAGGCGGCGCGGCGGCGGATGCCACAACTACAGCTACGCCCCTCGGTGTTATCAAGACCGATGGCCTTGCCAAGCTGGGAACGCTTAATTATGGCGACTATCTTATGGGCAATGTGGGTGGCTCACTCGGCGAAATTTCAGCCATCGCCCTTCTGATCGGCGGCATCTACCTTATCGCCCGCCGGATCATCACGTGGCATATTCCCGTTTCGTTCCTTGCAACCACGCTGATCTTCTGCGGCATTTTCTGGGGCATCAACCCACAGAAATATGCAGATCCTTTCTTCCATCTCGTGACTGGCGGACTTGTTCTCGGAGCCTTCTTCATGGCCACCGACTATGTAACGTCACCGATGACTCCCAAAGGGATGCTGATCTTCGGCATCGGATGCGGCCTTCTTACCGCGCTGATCCGTCTCTTTGGCGGATATCCTGAAGGCGTATCCTTCGCGATTCTGCTCATGAATGCGGTGACCCCGCTGATAGACCGCTATACACAGCCGACAAAGTTCGGCCTTGTAGTGAGGAAAGAAAATGCGTGATCTGGCGAATCTGGTGATAACCATGGTAGTGATTGCAGCCTTGTCAGCCCTGGCGCTGGCACAGATTAACGAGATGACAAAGGGCCCGATCGCGGAAAACAAGAAACGGGAGCTGGTGGCAGCCCTTAAGGACGTTCTTCCTCCCTTTGATAATGATCCCTCCGCGGAAATCAAGGAAGTGGTTACCGGCAAAGACAAGAAAGGGAAGGATGTAAAGACCGTATTTTACCTGGCAAAGCAGGGGGACCAACTTACGGGGACCGCCTTCCGTTCGCTTAATCGTGAAGGGTATGCAGGAGATATCTGGGTGCTGGTTGGTGTGGATGCGACGGGAACCATCAGTGGCATCAAGATTGTTGATCACAAGGAAACACCGGGCTTAGGCGACAAGTACACCAAACAATCGTGGTACGACCTCTTCAAGGGGAAAAACCTCGACAACGCACGAATTGCCGTAAAGAAGGACGGCGGCGACATCGACTATGTCACTGGCGCCACCATTACGGCCCGGGCAGCCGCCACCGCCGTGAAGGACGGCCTGGAGTCTTTCAGGAAGGAGTTTGGAAATGTCCAGACTGATCGGTGAGTTTTCCAAGGGGCTCTGGAAAGAAAACCCGCTTCTGGTATTTGTACTGGGTCTCTGCCCTGCCCTTGCGGTCTCAAGCACGGCAGCCAATGGCTTGGGAATGGGGCTTGCCTCAACCTTCGTGCTGACAAGTTCAAACCTTGTGGTATCGGCATGCAGGAAGGTTATTCCGGCGAACGTGCGAATTCCCGCATTCATAGTTATCGTCGCCACATTTGTGACCGTGACCGATCTGGTTGTTCAGGCATTTTTCCCGGCTCTCTCCAAATCACTGGGAATATTCATTCCGCTTATTGTCGCGAACTGCATAATCCTCGGAAGGGCTGAATCTTTCGCCTCGAAAAATTCCGTTGTCATGGCGGGTATGGACGGACTTGGAATGGGGTTTGGATTTACCGTTGCCCTTACAGTTCTTGCGGCCATACGGGAAATACTGGGAAGCGGTACGCTGTTCGGCTCAGTACTCTTCGGAGAGAATTACCAGCCCATGCTTACCATGGTACTGGCGCCAGGAGCATTTATTGCCCTGGGTATTCTGCTGGCCATCATGAACAAGATCAACGCCATGAAGAAGGCAAAGTGAGGGAGATGACACCATGATCGCTGATCTCATTCTGATACTCGTTAGTGCCATCTTCGTAAACAACTTCGTCCTTGCCCGCTTCCTTGGCCTCTGCCCGTTCTTCGGCGTTTCGAAGAAGACTGAAACCGCTCTGGGCATGGGTATGGCGGTTATCTTCGTTATCACCGTCTCCTCCGCGGTAACATGGCTTATCGAATACTTTGTGCTTCAGCCCTTTGACATCACCTATCTCAGGACCATATTCTTCATCCTCGTAATTGCTTCGCTGGTCCAGCTGGTAGAGATGGTGGTGCGAAAGACGAACCCGGCCCTGTACCAGTCGCTGGGCGTGTTCCTTCCGCTTATCACCACAAACTGCGCCGTTATCGGCGCGGCTTTACTTGTGATCCAGAAGGAGTATAATTTTATAGAAATGCTCATTTTTGCCCTGGGTGCATCAGGCGGTTTCACCCTTGCCATCGTCATCTTCTCGGGCATCAGGGAGCGGGTCGCCCTTGCACGGGTACCCA
>JAOUDF010000238.1 GCA_029859385.1 Nitrospirota bacterium | reverse complement strand
CACGGCAACCGGAAAGACAAACACAAGGCCCGGCTTCGCTTTGTCATGGACAAGTACGGCTACGACAAGTTCGTGGCCCTCTATCGCGAAAAGATGGCCGAGGTAAAGGCCAGCGGACCGAGAAAGCTCGACCTCCGGGAATTCGGCCCGGTAACACGGGAGACCAGGATAACCGGCCAGGCGCCCGCCCATGACCCCGAGTACCAGGCATGGCTCAGGTCCAACGTCATCCCCCAGAAACCCGACGGCTACTTTGTTGCCGGCATCCGGGTCGACATGGGCGACATCAAGGCGGACATACTGAGAAAGCTGGCCCGGATCGTACGGCGGTTCGGCGAGGGAACGATCCGCACGACGCAGCGCCAGAATTTCGCCCTCCGTTGGGTGAGCCGCGAAGAACTCTATCCTCTTTATCGGGAGCTTGCCGAGATCGGCATGGCGCGGCTGGGGGCTGACGGCGTCTCCGACCTTATCTGCTGCCCCGGCTCCGCCACCTGCAACCTTGGCCTCTGCCACTCGCGGGGACTGTCTTCCGCCATTACCGAGACGCTGGAGGGGAACGGTCTCGACCTCCATGAACTCAAGGACATCACCGTCAAGCTGAGCGGCTGCACCAATGCCTGCGGCCAGCACCCCATCGGCCATATCGGCCTTCATGGCGCGGCACGGCGCAACGAAGGGAAACTGGCCCCCTACTATCAGTTTCTTGTGGGCGGCAGGGTTGAAGAAGGCAAGACGGTCATGGCCCAGCCGTACGGCTTTGTGCCGGCAAAGAACATCCCGTCGCTGGTGAAGGATTTCCTCGCCGCCTACCTGGCGGGACGGCAGGAGGGGGAGAATTTTTACGACTGGCTGGAACGGCGCGGCAAGCAGGATGTTAAGGAACTGGTGGAACGCCATTCGGCCATCCCGAGCCCCAAAGAGGGGCCGGAATATTATGTCGACTGGGGCAAAAACGAAGAGTACTCGCTGGCGGGCCTCGGTCCCGGCGAGTGCGGTGCAGGAGTACTGGATATGATAGAAGGCGACCTTGATGATGCCAAACGGTTCCTCCACAAGGCGGAGAAAACCATTGAGGAAGGGAGCGGCGACCCTTCGGAAGACCTTTACCGGGCACTGGTACTGGCGGCAAAGGCCCTGCTGGTGACCCAGGGGCTCGACCCCAGGAGCGATATCGAAACCTTCAAGGGGTTCGAAGACAAGTTCATCACCACCAACCTGGTGAGCGATCGGTTTAAAGGGGTCCAGAAGAAGGCGGCCGGGTTCATGGCGGGGCTGCTGGAAAGCAAGGAAGACCAGCTCAAGGGGCTGGAGTATGCGAAGGACCTGGCTGACACCATGGCCGCCCTCTATGATTCCATGGACGATTCGCTGAAGTTTACCGGCCTGAAGAAGGAAGGCGCAACAACCTGTGCTCCCGCAACGGGCATTGCCCCGGAGGAGATCAAGGCGGCGCCCGGCGGCTCCGACGTCTTCATGGACCTGCGCGGGGTTGCCTGCCCCATGAACTATGTGCGGGCCAAGCTCCGCATGGAAGAGATGGAGCAGGACCAGACCATTATGCTCTACCTCGACGAAGGCGCACCTATCCAGAACGTACCGGTGAGCCTGAAAAACGACGGGCAGGAGATACTGAAGCTGGAGAAAGCCGACGCGGAATACTACGAGGTACTGGTAAAGAAGCTGGCGTAATCGCCACGGCGGAACGCTAAGCCTCTTTCCGCTTCTTTTCGGGAAGGCGTTCCATCTTTATCTTCGCAATGCGACGTCCGTCCATGTCCACCACGGTCAAACGGTATCCCTGGTGGATGGCCGTTTCTCCGCCCACCGGAATACGCTGCAGTTTTGCCATCATGAACCCGCCGAGGGAGTCGTACTCATCGGCTTCCAGCTCGAAGGGAAACTCCCTGTCCACCAGATCACGCAATGAAACGGCGCCGTCGATGAGGTAGCTCCCGTCCCGGGTCCTTTCGACAGGCCCTTTTTCGCCAAGATCGTACTCATCCTCTATCTCACCGACTATCTCCTCCATCAGGTCTTCGATGGTAACAATGCCAACGGTGTCGCCATGCTCGTTGACGACCACCGCTATATGAGTACGCCGCCGCTGCAGCTCTCTCAGAAGCCGGCTGACCAGGATGGTTTCGGGGACAAAAAAGGGCTTTCTAAGCAGCTTCCGAAGATCGAGTATCTTCTTTTGAGCAAGTACCCGGAGGACATCCTTGTTGTAAAGGACGCCCACGATATTGTTGAGGTCTCCATCATAGACGGGAAAACGCGAGAATCCGCTCTCTTCTATGAAGCTCAGAACCTGTTCCGCCGGCGTGCCGACGTCAACGGCGTCCACTTTCACCTTGGGCACCATCACCTCCCGCACGGTGGCATCGGTAAACTCAAAGACGCCATGGATCAGCTCCCGCTCCGTCTTGCCGATAACCCCCCTCTCCATCCCTTCTTCAATGAGGGAGATCATTTCTTCTCTCGCCGCAAAGGGCCTGCTCTCAAGGCCGCCCAACCCCATGAATTTCAGGAACGTATTGCACGACGCGGTCAGCACGCGGATAAAAAAAGAGGCATACCGGGAAAGGGTGTTAATGGGGTGGGCAACAGCACACGCTATCTGTTCCGCATACCTCAGGGCCAGGGACTTGGGAATAAGCTCTCCGAAAACGAGAGAGAGGTAGGTGATAATAATGACAACAATCGCAAGAGACAAGACCTCGGCAAGTTTTCTCGCCACTTCCCAGGGAAGGGTGTCGAAGAAAGGCTTGAGAAACTCGATGGCTGCCACACCACCGATGGCAGACGCCAGAGTAGCGACAAGGGTAATTCCCACCTGGATCGTCGCCAGAAAGCGATCAGGATCGGCCTTTAGATTTTTTACCGTCTCGGCGGCGGACTTGCCCTGGGCGATCATCTCGTTGAGCCTGCCCTTACGGGCCGTAATAATCGCCATCTCCGCGGCCGCAAAAAATCCGTTTATCAGGATGAGCAGAAATATGAGTAGTCCGTTGACCAGCAGTTCGCCGATAGCCATGCTACCTAACATACCAGATTTACCAAAAGTTTTCGCGTAGAGAGATGAAAACTATGGTTCATCACTTTTGATCTATCCCTCTCAGCGTCAAAAGGCGACCCCTGGCCTTTTCAATTTGGGCAGTATATTTCCGGGGTGCGCCGTCGATAAAGATGCTGTAATGCTTAACAGACCCTGCCTCGTCGCCCATGTGCTCCAGAAGCACCGCCAGGCTATAATGGGCCTCATAATTCTTCGGATAATAGCGGATCGCCTCCCGATATTCGCGGACCGCATCGTCAAGTCGGCCCATCTCCTTGTAAAGCACCCCCAGGTTGTTATAGGCCTCCGAATACCACGGGGCCAACCTGATAGCTGTCAGATATTCCTGTTCGGCCTCGGCATGCATCCCGAGATCGGCATAGACCATGGCGAGGTTATAGTGCGCCCTGATGTCGTTGGGATTCTCCCCCAGGACGAGCCGGTACGCCTTGGAGGCCTCATCATACTCCCGCTTTTCATAGGCATATTTTCCTATATTAATATAGATAGCCGCTTGGTTGATCTGGTTTCTGCCGTCGTCTAGTTTAACAGCCTTATAGTATTCTTTGTTCGCCCGCTCCCAATCGCCAACCTCGCAGTAAATATGTCCCAAATTGATATGAGCAACCGCCGACCGGGGCTCATCTTTCGCCATCCGACTGAACAGAGAAAAGTCATCCTTCCAGGGACCTATTCTCGTTATCGCGACACCGACGAAGAAGGTCAACATTGCCAATGTGGCAGCAATACCAACGAGCGCCTTATTCCCGGCAAGGTGGGAAATACCGAGGGCTAGGATGAGAGACGAACCAACCGTCGGAAGGTAAAGATAGCGGTCGGCAAGATCGGCGCCAGCAAAGGGTACAATCCTGAGAGCGGGAAACAGCGTAAGCAGA
>JAOUDF010000033.1 GCA_029859385.1 Nitrospirota bacterium | reverse complement strand
AGTCATCCCTTCGGGCATTTCGAAGGCTGCGTCCGGTATTGCGGCCGCATTCATGATAATGGCCATCCTCTCTTCTCCCGCCTCCGCCGAACAAAAAGGGTGGGAGGGCGTGGACGCGGCGGTGGTCGGAAAGATCGCCGAATCCCAGGGGCGGCCGCCGGCGGAAACCGTCTTTAACTCGCTGTCGGGCGATGCCCTTCTTTTCGTATTTGCACTGGGCGGCGCCGTGGGAGGTTTTGTGCTGGGGTATCTCTGGCGCGGCTTCTTCAACAAAGAGGAGAAATGTCATGCCCGCGCAGGCGGGCATCCAGAGGTCCTTTAACAGCATGGATTCCCGCTTTCGCGGGAATGACGAGCGATTATCATGCACCATTTAGGCAATAACTCAAATTCAGTCGTTCACCTGAGCCTTTACCGCCGCCTCGCGCTGGTCGGCGCAGGGCTGCTGGCCGGCCTCGTCTCTTCCACGCCGTGGATACCGGCCGTCATCGGCCTGCTGGCCATTGGCTTCATCCTCCGCTCCGGAGTGCGCCTATCCTCCCTTGCCTTGAGAATGGCCGCTCCGCTGGCCATGGGAGCGATGGCACTACTGGCAAGCATCTTCTTCGCGGGCACTGAGCTGATGTTTCAGCTACACCTGGGGCCACTAGGGCTCACCGGTTATAGGGATGGTCTGGAGCGGGGGCTGCTGGTCTTTAGCCGGGTAGGCGCCGGAGCGGCCCTTGTGCTGTTTATCTCTCTCACCACACCGGTAACGGAAATCCTCGCCGCAGCGAAACGGCTGCGCATCTCCCCCCTCTTTCTGGAGTTGACAGGGCTGGTCTACCGTTATACCTTCGTGCTGGCGGAGGAAGCGGCGGCGGTCATGAGCGCCCAGAAAATCCGCCTCGGCTACCGTACCTTTGCATCGGGCCTCGGTTCCTTCGGTATCCTTTCCGGCAAGGTCTTTATCCGTTCCTATGATCGGGCGGAGAGGGTCGCCATTGCAATGAAATCCCGGGGCCTTACGTAGGGACAAGAAGTTTCTTGCCGCTACAGGAAAATCCATGTCTCTTCTAGAAATCCGCGACCTTCACTACACCTATCCCGACGGCCATGAGGCCGTGAAGGGCCTCTCGTTCTCCGTCGAAAAGGGCGAGTTCGTGGCCCTGCTCGGCGCCAACGGCTCCGGCAAAACCACCCTGCTCAAGCACCTCAACGGCCTCACCCACCCCTCGTCGGGCGGGGTATACTTCAATGGCGAACTGGTGGAGTCGGTCTCCAAAAACCAGCTCTTCTCGAAGATAGGCCTTGTCTTTCAGGACCCCAACGACCAGCTCTTCGCCGCCACCGTGGGCGAGGATGTCGCCTTCGGGCCGGGCAACATGAGGCTCTCCGCCGCCGAGATAAAAGAGCGGGTATCGTGGGCGCTGGAAGCAGTGGGGATGGCTGGCACGGAGCACAGGCCGATCCACGCCCTGAGCTACGGGCAGAAGAAGCGCATCTGTATTGCCGGTATACTGGCCATGAAACCCGAGGTGCTGGTGCTCGATGAGCCCACGTCGGGGCTCGACCCGGCCGGTGTGCGCGACATCATGAGGATGCTGCGGCACCTCAATGTCGACATGAGGGTAACCCTCGTCATGGCGACCCACTCGGTGGACCTCGTGCCGGTCTTTCACAGCAAGGTGGTCGTGCTCTCGGAGGGAAAGGTAGTGCTGGCGGGATCACCGTCAGAGGTCTTCGCCCAGCCCGCAGTGCTGCGGGCCGCGCACCTGCGCCTGCCGCGCATCGGCCACCTGATGGACGTGCTGAAGAAGAAGGACAACTTCCCCATCGACGACGTCCCGCAAACCTTGCAGGAGGCACGACGGGAGCTGGTGCGAATTGTAAAGAACGAGGAAATAGAGGGCAGCGATGAGGATTAAGTGCCCCATCTGCAAAAGCACGACGACCTGGGAGGAGAACCCCTGGCGCCCCTTCTGTTCCGAGCGGTGCAAGCTTATCGACCTGGGCAAGTGGGCCAGCGAGGACTACCGCGTGGAGGGGAAGCCCGCCACCGACGAGGAGTCCCCATCCTCTGAATCGCTGGAGTCGGAGGAGAACCGGTGAGCAGCCTGTATCAGCCCCCCCGCCATCGGGTCATCAGCAACAACCTGGAGATGACGGTAAAGGTCGGCGATCAGGTCCTCCGGCGGGGCTTCACCACCGGCGCCACCGCCGCGGCTGCCGCGAAGGCCGCCGCCCATGTGCTGTCAACGCAGGAGAAGGTCGCAGAGGTAACGCTTTCGCTCCCCAACAGTGTCGATGTCCTCTTTCAGGTCGAGCGATGCACGTGGAGTGCGGACTGGGCCGAGGCCGTCGTCATAAAAGAGGCGGGCGACGACCCCGACATCACCGACGGCGCCGAGATCTGCGCGCGGGTATCGCGAAATTCCGGAAGCGATATTACGTTAAGGAATGGCCCCGGCGTCGGCACCGTCACCCGCCCCGGCCTTGCCGTGGCCGTTGGCGAACCGTCCATCACTCCTGCCCCGAGGCGGATGATCATCGACGCCGTCCGGGAGGTCATGCCGAATCAGGGACTGGAGATCGTCATCTCCGTGCCCACCGGCGAAAAGCTGGCGGAGAAGACCCTCAACGCGCGCCTCGGCATCGTCGGCGGCATCTCCATTCTGGGCACCAGCGGCATCGTGGAGCCCATCTCCACCCGGGCGTGGGAGGAAACCATCGCCGTGGAGATCGACGTGGCCCTGGCCTCCGAGAGGGCCCGGCGCACCGTGGTCCTCACCCCCGGCCGGGTGAGCGAAGAGGCGGCCATGGCCCTTTACCCCGAACTGCCGGAAGAGGCATTCATCCACATGGGCGACCACGTAGGCTTTACCCTCCGCGACTGCGCGGACAAGGGCGTCGACCGGGTCATCATCGTCGGACAATTCGGTAAGTTCTCCAAAGTTGCCATGGGGTATATGGACACCAACTGCAACGCGTCGTTTCTCGACGTGGAAGAGATCGCCCAATGGGCACGCGGCCTGGGTGCGGATGCGGAGCTGATCCAGCAGATCGGCGAGGCCAACACCGCCCGGCATGTTACTCAGATCATCGACACCGCGCCGGAGATCGCCCCGAAGCTCTATGCCGAGACCTGTCGCAAGTATGCGGCGGAGGCCCGGAAGGTTCTTGGGGAGAAGGCCCGGCTGGAACTGGTGCTGCTTTCGTATGAGGGGGAAATTCTCCACCGGATATAGTTTTGTGCTATCATCCCTCGTGCAGACAAACAGCTCAAACACATAGGGAAACCCGGCTATGCCTCACTTCCTCAACGGACTCGACCACGATATTCGCGACGCCCTCATCGCCCGGCTCCGCAACCTCTGGACCCACACCTCCACGGCTATCGAGGGGAATACCCTCACCCTGGGTGAAACCGCCTTCGTCATTGAAGAAGGGTTGACCATCTCCGGCAAGCCGCTCAAGGACCATCAGGAAGTGGTAGGCCACGCCAGGGCCATCGACCTGATCTACGAGCTTGTCCGAAGAAATGCGGCCATCACGGAGGAGGACCTCTTCGCCCTGCACCGGGCAGTGCAGACTGAATCGGTGGTCGATATCATGCGGCCCGTCGGCGCCTGGAAGAAGGAGCCCAACGGCACCTATTTCGTTACCGATGACGAGAAACAGGTCTTCATCGAATACGCCGCGCCTGAAGAGGTACCGGGCCTTATGACGCAATGGCTGGCGCTGCTCAACTCTTCATCGACGGAAACACTGGATCAAGATCAGGCCTTGCAGGCATGTGTCGCCCTTCACGTTTCCTTCGTGCGCATCCATCCTTTTTTCGACGGCAACGGAAGAATGGCCCGACTGGCGGCAAACCTGCCCGTACTGAAATCGGGCTTTCCTCCCATCATCATTCCCAAGGAGAAACGGCGCGAATACATCCGGTTCCTGGCTGAGTACGAGTTTGCCGTCGGGCAGGCCAAGGCAGGAGGGCCGCTGCTGCCCGAAGAGAATCGGTTGAAAGGCTTTGCCGCTTTTTGTGGTGAGTCGTGGCAGCAGTCGATGGAACTGGTGGAGCAGGCGCGGGGGGAGCAGGGGAAAAGGTTGGGGCTGTACGAAGAGTTGTAGTTCATAAAGAATGATTATCTTTACAATGGTGGTTTTAGACAGAAGCTATCTAATAACTGGTTATGGGCGTCGGTGAAACATGACTGAGGATAAACCCAACGAAAACCTCTTGGTCGCCGAATGGGTTGACCGTGACGGCAAAGTCCACCGGGAATATGCCCCATACCCTTCCGACAAACGTTGGCAGGGTATCCATATCGACTCTGCCAGCTTCAAGCAACTCCCACACCCTGAACGGCTCTATCGGCTGAGCCAGGCCTTTCTCGATGCGGCAGTCCATCTCTGCGAGCGAGCAGGTGAGTCGGGCAAGGATATTGAGTGGCCTCAGGCTAGTGTCTGCTTCTATCTGCTCCATCTAGCGACCGAGCAATTCCTCAAGGCATGTGTATTGCGCCTGGGAACGCAACCCGATTCCATGAATCACGATATCTCAGGGCTCCGCCGTAAATACCACGAGTTGCTTCCAAGCGCCGAATTCGAATGGCACACACCCTGGGAAATCTCCGCTCAGGATATTGAGGACACCCTCGGATTCAAGGTTTTTCATGGAATCGACCGAACACCCGATCAACTGTATCGGTACGGCGCGAACAAATCAGGTGCCCCCTCTGCAGGGCTGCAAATGTTCGCGCCGAGCACGCAGATGGGCTACATGTGCTATTTGAAGAAGCGGTGGACCAAGATATGGAACGAGATAGCAGCAAAGCCCAACGTCCAACAAGGCACTCCACCCGAAGCCGCTTCACGGTGCGGGTGACCTCGATCGTTAGGTGAGCTAAAATACCCCATGCACATCATCGGCATAGACATCGACGGCCGCGCAGGCCTGTCATCATCGAGTTCCAACCTCATCCTCTCGGCCGATATCCTCTTCGGCGGAAAGCGGATGCTGGAGCTGTTTCCTGACGCCAAGGGTGAAAAGCACCCTATTGGCGCCGACTTGCAGAAGATCGTGGACGTCATCCGCGCCAATCCGGACAAGGATGTGGTGGTGCTGGCCTCGGGCGATCCGGGGTTCTTCGGCATCGCCGACTTTCTCCTCCGGAACTTTCCAAAGGACGAGGTCGAGATTATCCCCGCGGTGAGCAGCATGCAATGGGCCTTTGCCCACGCCCGCGCCCCCTGGTCTCATGCGGCGATGGTGAGCCTGCACGGCAAGGGCGAGGGGCGGGACCTCGACACCCTGTGGAGCGCGCTGGAGCAGGCGGATACGGTGGGCATCTTCACCGACCCGACCCATACGCCGGCGGTCATTGCCGGGGCGCTGCGGGAGTATGGCTACGCCGATTGCCGCATGACGGTCTGCGAGGACCTGGGTGAGGAGTCGGAGCGGGTCACCGAAGGGTCGCCGGAGGAGATGGAGGGCCGGGAGTTCTCGCCGATGAACGTGGTGGTCGTCCGGAAAAAGGGCGAGACATCAACGCCGCGCGGAGCTCTCATCGGCCTGCCTGACTCTGCCTATGCCCACAAGAACGGCATGATCACCAAGGCCGAGGTGCGGGCCGTGTCGCTGGCCAAGCTTGCCCTGTCGCCGAACTGCGTGCTGTGGGATATCGGAGCCGGTTCCGGTTCGCTGTCGCTGGAGGCGGCTTCGCTGATGCCGAGGGGCCGGGTTTATGCGGTGGAAAAGGATTCGGGCATGGTCGAGTTCATCCGGCAGAACATGGCGAGCTATGGTTCGAGGAACATCACGCTGGTGCAGGGCGAGGCGCCGGAGGCCCTTGCGGGGCTGCCCGCCCCCGACCGGGTCTTTATCGGTGGAAGCGGCGGGAGCATCCGTGGTATACTCGACGCCTCCGACAGGGCCTTGAAGCCCGGCGGCAGGATTGTGGTCAACTCGGTGCTGCTGGAGACGATGACCGAGGCGACGGCGTTCCTGACGGAGAGGGGCTACAACCCGGAAGTCTGCACCGTCAACATCTCGCGCACGGCTGACCTCGCCGGAAGACGGATGTTCAAGGCGGAAAACCCTGTGTTCATAGTTACCGGCGTCAAATAATAATGCCGCATAAGGCTGTAGAAGGCGATTTGTTGTCATTCCGGCGAAAGCCGGAATCCAGTTTGTTAGAGCAGTTACAAAACCACTGGACACCGGTTTTCACCGGTGTGACGGCTTTTTGAGAGACCACTATTAAGATGGCAAACTACGGAACATTCTACGGCATCGGCGTCGGCCCCGGCGACCCTGATCTTCTCACGATAAAGGCCGCCCGCGTCCTCAACAACACGCCGGTGATCTGCGTCCCCAAGTCGGCGGAAGAGGCGGGCAGCCTGGCGCTTTCGATCATCGAAAAGCATGTCGACCTGGACGGCCACGAGATCGTGGAACTCCTGATGCCGATGACCAAGGACCAGGAGGTGCTGCGCCAGGCCCGGGAGACGGCGGCGGAGACCATCCTTGCCCATTTGAGGCAGGGCCGCGACTGCGCCTTTATCACCATCGGCGACCCGCTTTTTTACAGCACCTTCAGCTACCTGATGGCGCTGGTGGAAGAGAGGGAGCCCCAGGTCTGGATAGAAGTGATCCCCGGCATTTCGTCGGTAATGGCATCGGCGGCGGCGACACGGATTCCGCTGACTGAGGCCGACGAACGGCTGGCGGTGATCCCCGCAACCTACGGCATGGAGAAGATCCGCGAGGCGCTGGAGCGATTCGAGACCGTGGTGCTCATGAAGCTCAACAGGGTCTTCGACGACGTCTGCGGCCTGCTGGACGAGATGGGGCTCCTCGAGCGGGCGCATTTGATAAGCCGCTGCGGCCACGAACAGCAGATGCTCTGCAAGAGCCTTGAGGGGTTAAAAGGAACGAAGATCGATTACATGACTATCATGATAGTGAAGAGTAATGGTCGTCACACCGGTGAGAACCGGTGTCCAGAGGTTGCGTAATTATTTGCAGACTGGATTCCGGCGTCCGCCGGAATGACGGCTTTAGGCATTTTTATACTGATGTAAGAGGTTCAGATGGTCCATTTCATCGGCGCCGGTCCCGGTAATCCGGAGCTCATTACCGTAAAAGGGGCACGGCTGATCGAAGAGGCCGATGTCGTCATCTACGCGGGTTCACTGGTGAACCGGCAGGTCATCGATGCCTATGCCCGGCCCGAAGCGGCGATCCACAACAGCGCCTCCATGAATCTCGAAGAGATGGTGCAGGTCATGGCGGAGGGCGTCCGGGCGGGGAAGAAGGTGGTCCGGGTGCACACCGGCGACCCGTCGCTCTACGGCGCCATCGGCGAACAGATGGAGGAGCTGGAGAAGCTGGGGATTCCGTACACGGTGGTCCCGGGAGTAAGCTCGGCCTTTGCCGCATCGGCGGCGCTGGGGATCGAGTACACCATCCCCGAGGTGACCCAGACGGTAATCCTCACCCGCATGGCGGGCAGGACGCCGGTGCCCGATTCCGAGCGCATCGCTGAACTGGCAAAGCACGGTTCCACCATGGTGGTCTTCCTCACCACCCAGGCTATCGAAGAACTGGTGACGGAGCTGCTGAAGGGGCAATACACCACGGAAACACCAGTAGCGGTCGTAGAGAAGGCATCCTGGCCCGAAGAGCGAATTGTGCGCGGCACGCTGGCCAACATCGCCGAAAAGGTAAAAGAGGCAGGGATCCGCAAGACCGCCCTCATCATTGTGGGCGAGGCGACAGGCCGGAAGGGCGGCGAGAAATCGAAGCTGTACGACAGGGAGTTTACCCACGAGTACCGCTCCTGAGGGAGCCCGAAGGAGAACGATATGCTTCTTGAAAACATCACCATGCCCGAGTTCATTGAGGGGTTGAAAAAGACAACGACGGTCATCATCCCCTTCGGCACCATCGAGGAGCACGGCACCCACCTCCCCCTTTCCACCGACACCATACAGGCGGTGGAGGTGGCGCGGCGGGCCAGCGACCAGGCCCCGGCCTTCGTGGCGGCGCCGATCCACTACGGTGTCTGCACCAGCACGGCCCAGCACCCCGGCACGGTGAGCATCACCGCCGAGACGCTGCGCAGGTTGATCAGGGATGTGGTTCGAGCCCTCTACAAGCACGGCCTGCGCGGGTTTATCCTGGCGTCGGGGCACGGCGGGTCGCTGCACTATGCCGCCATGCGCGAAGTGGCCGAGGAGCTGATCTACGAGCTGGCCGATTCGAAGTTCGCCGTCTTCGCCATCTACGACATGGTGAAATGGGAGGCCGAGGACCTGATCGAGACGAAGCACGACTCCCACGCGGGCGAGCTGGAGACGTCGGACATCCTCTACCTTCGTCCCGACCTGGTGAAGGGACGGGATACGGAGTCGTATCCCCGCCGCACCGATCCGTTTGTGGCGCGGGACAAGTTCAGGTTGTGGCCCACCGGTGTCTGGGGCGACCCGGGCAAGGCATCTCCCGAAAAAGGGGAGAAAAGCATCGAGTTGATGACCGGAAAGCTGGTTGAAGTTATAAAAACCATGGAGACCTTCGAGCCATGAGTCTTGGCATGCAGATCGGCATTGGCGTGGCGGTAGTCGCCGTCATGGCGCTGGCCCACTTTTTTCTCTTTGCGGCGATTCACAAGAAATTCGGGTGCGCTATCGGTCGTTTTTCTACGAAGACCAAGGCAGCGCTGGGTGGGGGAGTTCTGGCTTTCCTGTCAGTCGCCATCTACCTGCACTTCGAGGCTGCAAAAACCATCCTTCACAAGATACTCTACTGATGAAAACCGCCATTATCGCCATAACCCGGGGCGGTGCCGAACTGGGCGAGCAGCTCCTGGGGCTCCCCGACTCCACCCTCTTCCTGCCGGAGAAGTTCAAGGCCGACTTTGCGGAGAGAGCCTCCGTAAAGCATTTTGATACCCCGGTCGCGGAGCTTGTGGGCACTATCTTCAGCCATTACCCGGGCCTGCTCTTTGTCATGGCCACGGGAATCGTGGTGCGGACGGTAGCCCCGCTGCTTAAGGACAAGACCGTCGACCCGGCGGTGGTGGTAATGGACGAGAAAGGGCGCTTCGCCATCAGCCTCCTCTCGGGGCATCTGGGCGGCGCTAACGAGCTGGCCTGCATGGCAGCCGGTATCACGGGCGGACAGGCGGTCATCACGACGGCCACCGACGTCAACGATCTTCCGGCTATCGATCTCATCGCAAAAGAGCATCGGTGGGTCATCGAAAACCCTGATGCCATAAAGACGATCAACGCCGCCATCGTCAACGGCGGCAGGGTGGGAATATACGATGCGACGGGGCACCTGAAGGGCCAGCTGGACGGCATACCTCAATTCGTTTTTCAACCCAATGCCGGGGCCTGCCTGGCAGCCGACGTCGATGCACGGGTCATCGTGGATATCGCACTCTACGAAGCGCCCGGGGCGCTGCTGTTGCGCCCCTGCACACTGGTGGCAGGCATGGGGTGCAATCGGCACACCACGGCACAGGAGATCGGCGAGGTCTTTCACCGGCACCTGACAAGTAACGGCCTCTCGCCGCTGGCTGTCCGCGGCCTTGCCACCATCAACCTTAAAGAGGACGAGGCGGGGCTGCTGGAGTTTGCGGAAAAATCGGGGCTGCCCATCTCGTTCTACACAGCGGAAGAGTTGAACACCGTCGGGGGGATTGATCCCTCCGACTATCTGATGAAAACCATAGGAGCACAGGGAGTATGCGAACCGGCGGCAATGCTGTCAGCGGGAACCAGTCGACTGCTGATGAAAAAGGTAAAGGACGGCAACGTCACCATGGCGGTGGCGGAGGCGCTCTTTACGTCGTAGGGATCGGCCCGGGCAACCTCGACCAGATGACGCTGAGGGCCCGGGAGGCGGTGCAGGAGGCCGATGTGGTTGTCGGCTACCGTACCTATACCGACCTCATCACCGACCTGACGAAAGACAAGGAAGTCCTGTCCACCGGGATGATGGACGAGGTGCGCCGTTGTACGCAGGCCGTTGAACTGGCGGAAGCGGGCAAAAAGGTCGCCCTGGTTTCATCGGGTGACGCAGGGATCTACGGTATGGCTGGCCTTGCGCTGGAGATCATCCGGGAGCGCGGCGGTGCGCCGTATCCCGTGGAGATCGTCCCCGGCGTCCCCGCGCTGGCTGCGGCTGCTGCGGTATTGGGAGCGCCGCTGATGCACGACTTCGCGTCGATAAGCCTTTCGGATCTGCTGACGCCCTGGCCGCTTATCGAGAAACGGCTCGATGCGGCGGCAGCGGCCGACTTCGTCATCTGCCTCTACAATCCCAAGAGCAAGGGGCGGACCGAGCAGATCGGCATCGCCCGGGAGATCATTCTGCGGCACAGAAGCGGAGACACGCCGGTCGGGATCGTCAAAAATGCCCGTCGAGTGGGTGAAACTATCTCGATAACCAGTCTGAACGAGATGCTCACCCAGCCTATTGACATGACAACCATGGTAATTGTGGGGAATTCCAACACATCCACCTTTGATCAGTGGATGGTAACTCCCCGGGGGTACCGCATAGGAGAGAAAGGCTGAGTATGCCGACCTGGAAACTGACTATCGAATACGAAGGGACCCGCTACCGGGG
Organism: Nitrospirota bacterium; assembly: GCA_029859385.1. Taxonomy (GTDB): domain Bacteria; phylum Nitrospirota; class JAOUDF01; order JAOUDF01; family JAOUDF01; genus JAOUDF01. The sequence continues at coordinate 5,505 of JAOUDF010000033.1, read as the reverse complement.
CTGGCAGGAGCAGATCAACGCCAAGACGGTTCAGGATGCCATCAAGAGCGCGGCCATGAACCTGTTCGAAGGCCCGGTGGAGCTGATGGGCGGCGGTCGGACCGATGCCGGTGTCCACGCCATCGCCCAGACCGCTCATTTGAAGGGGAAGAAATTCCTGAAACCGCACGAAATCCTGTATGGCCTCAACGACCGGCTACCGGCAGATATCAATATCCTCGACGTAAGGACCGTCACCGCCGAGTTCCACGCCCGGCACAGCGCAGTAGCACGGGCTTACCTTTATCAGATTTCAACGCGGCGGACCGCCTTCGGAAAACCCTTTGTCTGGTGGGTGAAGGACCCCCTCGACGTAAAGCGCATGACCCAGGCTGCGGCCCTCTTCGAGGGAAGGCACAATTTCGCGTCGTTCTGCGATGTCGATACCTCAACGGGCGAGAAGGCAAAATCGACCATTACTGAAGTGAAGATTTCACGAATCGAAACTTCCGGCGACCTGATTCTCTACAGGATAGTAGCCAGTCATTTCTTATGGAAGATGGTGCGAAGAGTGACGGGAGTACTGGTGGAAGCAGGCCGGGGAAATGTCACTGAAAGGGATATCAAGCGACTGCTGCAACACCCCACGCGGGATGCGGCGCCATGGACCGCTCCGCCATCAGGTCTTTTTCTAGAGAAGATATTGTATCAGGGTGATTCGCTGCCGGAAGAGATAAGACCAGCACCACGCCTCTAGCGCTTGTCCGTAAACAGGCTTTCTTGAGACTGCGCTCAGTCAGCGAGAAGTTTTGCCTTAAGGCTGAGCATCCTGAGGGCAAGAGATGCCTTTTCCATGATCTTCTTGGCAGCCACAACCGACTCTCCCAGCGGCTTATTCAGGTTGTCGGCATAGACCAGCAGCACGGCGCGGACACCACCGGTAACGGGGTAGATGAAGACCTCCTGCGGCATGACCCCCCCTATTTCTGTCAGGAAACGGCGATCCTCCGCAGAAAGCTCCGACGGTTTCCCGCAGAAAGGGGTCAATTTGTCGTTTACCTGCTGAAAAAGAGACGGCTTGTCAAGGGGCATCCTGAGTTTGAAGGCATGGACCGTCGACTCACCGAGACCGCTTGCCTTCCAGCCTGCGGCAGAACTCCCCTCGACATTGAGAAGCACTATCCTGCTGAAGTACTCCTTGAGATACCCCATAATAAGATTGGCGACTGCCGTCGCATTTTCCGCCCCTTCAAAGGCATGCCCGATGCTGGCGGCTGAAACCGCGAGACTTTCGGCGCTCCCGCTCAAATACCTTATCTCTTCATCGGCAGTACCCAGAACCTCCGTATCAGCAACGGACGGCTGACGCACGACAGCAGCAGCCTCTTCGGCATAGCAGGCATCGAGGGCCCTGCGGATCATGATCTCGGGAGCAACATAGGCCTTTACCCTGCAACCTGTCAGCGCGTTGATTTCGCTGATGAGTTGCTGATTCTGAGGGGTAACCATGGCAACACTTAACAGGTCGCCGATCTTTTTGAAAGGTATCAGGTCATACTTCCTGGCAAAACTTGCCGACACGAGGGCAGTAACAGACGAAGGGATGTGGTAGAGGTCGTTCTTGTCCGCGCACGGATAGAGCGACATTTTTTCAAGCGCTTCCGCCAGGCGGTCTTCGGAGATATAACCCAGTTGTACCAGGTTGCTTCCCAGTCTTCCGCCATGCTGATTCTGATAGGTCAGGCTTGTTGAGAGCTGCGCTTCAGAGATGAAACCATCCTTGACAAGCGCTTCTCCGATACGATACCCCATTTTTTGAGCTCCTTTCGCAAAAAGTGCTTATTGCAAACAACATACCGAAGTGACTATTTTTTTTAGTCAGCCGACTAACTCTTTGTATAAAAAGCGCTTTTGTCACAACAAGCCGGGACCGGGACCTCAAAATATCCTTGCCAGTGTAAAATAAATCGACAATTAATTGCCGGGGCGCATGACTATCCGACATAATCCGCTGAATTATATACAAAAGCCTCCTGTAAAATTTTCCGACAGCCGGGAAAAAATCGCCGCATCGCATAACCGCTTGACATCAAATCACCTGACATGGTATAAGCAGCGCTTGCTCAATAGCTCGAAGAGCTGGAAAAACATATTGGAGGTTTTGGAATGGCAAATCACAAGTCGGCAGTCAAGAGGCACGCCCAGTCACTCAAGAGAAGGGCGCGCAACAAGATGGTGAAATCTTCCCTCAACACCTATATAAAGAAGGTCAAGACGGCAGTGGTGGCCAAGGATACCGATGCCGCCAAGACGGCCCTGGCCGAGGCGATACCGGTCATCGACAAGGCAGCCGCCAAGGGCGTAATTCACCGTAACAACGCAGCGCGCAAGGTTTCCCGCCTCAGCCTGGCCGTTCAGTCGCTGGCAGCGGTAGCCGCAGCTCCCAAGAAGCGGAAAGCAGCCACTAAGAAAGCCGCAGAATAAACGATTCAAGAATCAGCTTCGGATTTCCACCGCCTGACTTCAAGGCCCTGTCAACCCTCTCGAGGGTAAGCAGGGCCTTTTTTACGTCCTGCTCCTTCATGGCCCTGAACTGCTGAAACAGGGACGGCCACGAACTCTTCGGCACCCTCAGGCTTCCCGCCACGCTCTCCTTCGGAGACCCCTTCTGCAGCATGGCCAGGCCTTTCGACAAAATACGGAACTGCCGGGCCAGCATCGCCACGATCATCACCGGCTCTTCCCCTTCCTGCATCATCCGGCCCAGTATCTTCATGGCCCGCTCCCAGTTCCCTTCCGCCGTCGCATTGGTCAACTCAAAGATCGACCACTCCCGAAAGTCGCCAATGACTGCTTCCACATCGCTGGCCAGAATAGTTTTGCGTTCCCCGAGATAAGTGGCAAGCTGCTGAATGGCCGCTTCCAGCCGCCCCAGGTCGTTGCCGACCGTCTCCACCAGCACCGTCACGGCCTCGCGGTCAATAGTGAGCCCCTTCGCCTTCACCCGGCGGTCGACCCATACCGGAACCTGGTTGTCAAAGAGGGGGAAGAACTGAGAAACCACGCCGTTAGCCTCAAAGGTCTGAAAGAACTTCCGGCGACGGTCTATCTTTTCCGCCACCAGCACAAGGACCGTACAGGAGAGAGGGTTGGCGACATAAGGTTCAAGCTGCTCAAGGACCGCTGCCGGCGCGGAATCGAAATCCTTCACGACCACCAGCTTTTTGTCGCCAAGAAAGGGGTATGACTGGAGGGTATCGAGCAGGGCGGGAGCCGAGGTCTCTTTTCCGTCGAAACGGCAGAGGTTGAAGTCACGGCTGGCGGGATCAACCGCCAGCGCTTCTATCCGCTGGAGTGTCTCTTCTATGAGAAACTTCTCCTCGCCATAGAGGAGATACAGAGGCGCTATCTTTTCTTTTTCCAGTTCGGCGATGAGTTCCTGCTGCTTGAGAAGGGGCATGGCGTTCCTGTATTAGCAAACGGACAGAGGGAAGAGGTGATGCTGGCGCCGAGCGCGATTCGCGAGAAGGCGCTTTTGCATTAGAAGCCGGACAGCATGTCGCTGACCATACTCTCGGCAAAGTATTTGGATGCGCTGCGTATGGCCGAATCCTGGGATGAGCGGGATGCGCTCGAACTGTCGGAGAGGCGATACTCCCAGGTTGCCGACTTGTTGTCCTTCCACAGGACCTTCTGGTCGCTCACCTGCAGAAGCTTGACATCGATCCCCATGGTAACGCGATACTCGGTGACCACGCCGCCGCTGCTGAAGGAGAGGGGCACCAGCGAAAACGATGTGACCGCACCGGTCAGTATCGACTCGGCGTCTTTCTTCTCCACCACCTTGAGACGGCCGTCGATAATAAGCTGATGGATAACCTCGTCGGTCACCACCACCTCCACCGACGGCTCCAGGGTCTTGTTGGCAAAGGTCGGGACCGCGACGGTCTTTACGTCGTAGGGGATCTTTTCGCCGCCCTTGACAAAGTGGTAGCCGCAGCCGGCGAACAGCAGGGAACAGACAGCAAGCAAAGTGAGCGACAGGTATCGTTTCATCGGCCTCTATACCACCATGTTCAGGAGTTTGTCCTTAACGTAAATCACCTTGCGCAGCGGCTTTCCTTCAATGGCCGCCTGCACCTTGTCCACCGCCAGCGCGGCGGTCTTCGCCTCATCCTCCGAAGAACCCAGCGGCAGCGTCACCTGTCCGCGGAGCTTTCCGTTGACCTGAATCACCACCACCACCTCGTCGGCCTGGGCGACTTTGGCATCATACGACGGCCAGCTCGTTTCGGCAAGAGCTGTCTTGTAACCGAGCACCTCCCGCAGCTCCTCGGCCATGTGCGGTGCAAAGGGCGAAATCAGCACGATCACCGCCTCCACCGCCTCCCGGAGCACGGCCCTGGCCGCATCACCTTCCGCCTTGAACTGGTAGATGGCGTTCACCAGCTCCATGATGGCCGAGATGGCGGTATTGAAGCGAAACCGTCCCTCGATGTCTTCCGTCACCTTTTTGATCGTCTGATGGGCCTGGCGGCGGAGGGCCTTCGCCTCGGGGGCCAGGTCGTCCGAAGATGTGACCGCGGGCACCCCTGCAATCTCGTTCTCGCGATCCTTCACCATCCTCCATACCCGCGAGAGAAAACGATAGGAACCCTCCACCCCCTGCTCGCTCCAGGCCAGATCGTTTTCCGGCGGCGCAGCAAAGAGAGAGAAGAGGCGCACCGTGTCGGCGCCGTAGTTTTTTATCAGGTGATCGGGATCGACCACGTTCTTCTTCGACTTCGACATCTTCTCTATCCGTCCCCGCTCTACGGCAGTTCCACACTTTGTACAGCGGTCGTCCGCGACTTCGTCGGGCAGCAGCCAGCCGTGCTCGGGGCACTTCAGCGTCTCCTGGCAGACCATCCCCTGGGTAAGGAGGTTGGTGAAAGGCTCGTCGACACTGGTAAGTCCAAGATCTCGTATGGCCTTGGTGAAGAAGCGGGAGTAGAGCAGGTGCAGCACCGCATGCTCGATACCGCCGATATACTGGTCCACCGCCATCCAGTAGCCCGCAGTCTTCGGGTCGAAGGGGGCCTTGTCGGCATGGGGGTCGCAGTAGCGCAGGAAGTACCACGACGAGTCGACGAAGGTATCCATGGTGTCGGTTTCGCGGCGGGCATCCTTGCCGCATTTCGGACAGGAGACCTTTTGGAACGATTCGGAGGTGGTCAGGGGCGACGCCCCCTTGCCGGTAAAGGCCACGTCCGTGGGCAGCATGACCGGCAGGTCCTTCTCGGGCACTGGCACCACCCCGCAGGAGTCGCAGTAGATCATGGGGATCGGCGTCCCCCAGTAGCGCTGGCGCGACACGCCCCAATCCCGCAGTCGGTAATTGATGGTCTTCTTGCCTATCCCCTGGCATTCGACAAAGTTGGCGATCATCCCCTTGACCGTCTCGTTGGGATGGCCGGAGAACTCGCCCGAGTTCACGTTGACGCCCGGCTCTTCATAGGCCGCCGTCATGGCCGCCGCGTCGAGGCT
>JAOUDF010000237.1 GCA_029859385.1 Nitrospirota bacterium | reverse complement strand
CTTGACATCACAGGCCTCCACGCAAAGGGCGTCGGCAATCTGCTTTGCTCCCGGACGATAGTGAAGACCGCCCACATTCAACTTGTCACACTGAAGCCCCATCTCCATGGCCCGGAGCAGGTCGTCGGGGCTCGCAAAAAGGAGGAGCACCTGGTCCGCGTCGAATTCGTGGCCGTTGATCCGCTCTACAACGCGAGCCACTTCATCAATGACTACCTTGACCCTTGCCGGCGCTGCCAGCTCCATGACCGACCGCTGGATAAAGTCACGGGCGACTCGATCGCAGGCCACGACAACGCAGGTGGAGCTTAGCCGGGGCATCCACCCCTCAACTACCTGTCCATGAATGAGCCGGTCATCGATCCTGACAAGACTGATCGCCATGTCACACCTTCTCTCCTACCTGCTTGCGCAACATTTCGCTGGCGTTGATGATGCTCTTCTGGCCACCGTCGCATACCAGTACCGCCAGTTCCCGTAACGGCTTGTCCTCGCGGTGATGATAATACTTAAGGAGCATGGGAAGGTTAACCCCGGTGACGACCTCATTATTCTCGTTATTGAGAAAGGAAAGGCCTATATTGGACGGGGTTCCGCCGAACATGTCGGTAAGTATGAGTATACCAGCTCCGGAATCGACTTCCGACGCCGCCTGTTTCACGCGAGTGATCGCTTCATCCACATTATCGGTGGCCGCAATGGAGACAGCCCTCATCCCCTCCACCCTGCCGATAATCATCTCAGCAACCCGCATGAACTCTTCCGCCAGATTGCCATGGGTTACTATTACAAGTCCGACCATGGTCTATTCCTCAGGTGTAATCGCAGGGGCAATTCATCAATTGCCTCTACTTCGTTATGTCTCTATGCCGAAGAACCGCCTGGGCTCCCCGTTCATCCAGATGTCTGCTGAGTGCCGACGCGATTGCCACGGAGCGATGCCTGCCTCCAGTACAGCCGATACCTACGGTAAGATACGACTTCCCTTCCTGTGCATAATGAGGAAGGAGGAAATCCAGAAGGCCGTAAAGGCGCTCAAGAAATTCACCGGTCTGGGGCCGGGCCATGACGTAATCACTGACCTGTTCATCAACTCCCGTCAGCGGTTTCAGGTGCTCCACAAAATTGGGGTTGGGAAGAAAGCGGACGTCAAAGAGCAGGTCGATATCGTAAGGTATGCCATACTTGAACCCGAAGGAAAGCACGGAGACCATCATCTTTCCCCGGTGCTCGGGCCTTCCGTAGTCGTGCCCGATTACCTGTCTCAGCTGATGTACGTTGAGTTCGGAGGTGTCGATGATACGGTCGGCCATCCGGCGGAGGTCGACCAGCATCTCCCGTTCCTGCTGAATACTCTGCAAGAGTGGAGCATCGCCGCCGAGAGGATGAGGTCGCCGGGTCTCGTTAAACCTGCGCACCAGCATATCATCCTGGGCCTCAAGAAACACCACCTCGACCGTATGTCCCGCATCCCGAAGCTCGTTCAGGATAGGTGAGAGGGTTTTGAGGAACTTTCGCTCCCTTACGTCGACCCCCAGGGCCACCCGGCCTATGTCCATCCCTGACTGGACGCAGAGCTCGGCGAATTTGGGCACAAGGTCCAGCGGGAGGTTGTCCACGCAGAAGAACCCGTTGTCTTCAAAGCACTTGATCGCGTGACTTTTGCCCGCACCGGAAAGTCCACTCACTATGAGGAAGTGCAGGTTTTTACTTCCTACCACTATGCATCCTCCCGGGCATCCCGGCTACCCCTCGCCAGCAATCATGCGAGGTCCTCTTCTTCAAGGACAATCCGCCTCAGCAGCCCCTTCGAATCCGTAAGCACCATCAGGTCCTCGCGGAACATGGAACTCTTCAACAGCCGCGAGATTCTCGCCAGCGCCTTGAGATGCTCACTGGGTGCATCTTCAGGCGCGACAAGCAGAAAGAAGATATGCGAAGGCTTGCCGTCCAGCGCTTCAAACTCTACCCCATCGCGCGAGACACCAAAGGCCAGGATTATCTCTCTGAGGCCGGCCAGCTTTCCATGGGGGATGGCGATCCCGTCCCCTATGCCGGTACTTCCGAGGGCCTCGCGCCTGGCAAGGACATCCTCCACCAGTGCGACATCGTTAACCTTGCCCGCCCGGTAGAGCAGCTCGGCAAACTCCCGCAACACGCCGTGCTTGTCCCGGCTGGCGATGTTGCTTATTATCAGTTCCTCCGTAAGGAGGTCCGCTATCTTAGACATGAGCGCCGCATTAATAGATGGTCTCGATCAGGCCCACGTTCCCGTCATCCCGGCGATAGATTACGTTCACCTGCTGGTCCTTCGCGCTGAGAAAGACGAAGAAGTTCTTGTCCTGAAGGTCCATCTGCATGACCGCTTCCTCGGCCGTCATCGGCTTGATGTCAAACCGCTTGGTCTTGATAATCTTGGGGGTCTCTTCCTCAGTGGCCGCCTCCGAAGCTTCGCCCACAGGCTCAGGCCGCTTTTCTCCCTTGAACTTGTGGTTCGACAGCTTTTCCTTGTACTTTCTTACCTGGCGCTCGATCTTGTCCATGACCTTGTCGATGGATGAATACATCTCCTCCGTCGACTCCTTCCCCTGGATGAGCACACCGTTCACCTTGATGCTCACCTCGGCGATATGACGGTATTTTTCACAGCTCAGCATAACCACCGCTTCGCTCACATTATGGAGATATTTCTCAACCTTGCGCACCTTTTCTTCCGCATACGATTTGAGGGCCGCAGTTACATCGATGTTTTTTCCCGTCACTACCACATGCATAGTTTTTCCTCCCGTTTAATACGAAACCGCCCTCAACGTGACAACGCTGCTCATAGCACCGGCATGCGACGTCCCACAGACAAAGACTTAAAACTCCCGTTTTCTCATGTTGCTCGGCGGGATATTGAGCTCGCTCCGGTATTTCACCACCGTCCGCCGCGCAATATCAACCCCCTTGCTCTTGAGAACCTTTACAATATCCTGATCATTATACGGTTTTCTGGTATCCTCTTCAGCTACAATCTTTCTCAGCATCTCCTTTACCGATACCGATGAAACATTCCCCTCCCCGGAACTCTGCAAGCCGCTGCTGAAGAAAAACTTGAGCTCAAAAAGCCCTTGGGGAGTGTGCATGTACTTGTTGGTGGTGACGCGACTTATGGTCGACTCGTGCATCCCCACATCTTCCGCCACGTCCCGAAGCACCATCGGCTTGAGATAGTTTATTCCCCGGTCGAAAAAATCCCGCTGAAGCTTCAGAATACTCTCCGCAACCCTGTAGATGGTCTTGTTGCGCTGCTCTATGCTCTTGATGAGCCATTGGGCGGAACGGAACCGGTCATCAAGATACTCCTTGGTCGCCGGATCTCCGCCGTTACCTTCCTTCACCAGGTCGCGGTAATAGTTGCTGGTCCTCAGCCTCGGTATCCCGTCTTCATTGAGAAAAATCGCATATTCTTCACCGATCTTCGCGATATAGACGTCGGGAATGATGTAATAGACGTCGTCCCTGAAGAAAGGTCTTCCCGGTTTCGGCTCAAGCCCTTCAATGATTTTGACTGCATGGATGACCTTCTCGACGGATATCTTCAGGTCCTTGGCGATTATCTGGTACCGCTTTCTCTCCAGGTTCGGCATGTGACGTCGTACAATTGCCTCCACGGGCGTTCCATCGAGACCCAGCTGCCTTATCTGCAACAAAAGGCACTCCATCAGATCTCTGGCGCCGACACCCGGGGGATCAAACTGCTGGATGAAGGCAAGAGATGCCTCAATCTCGGCCACGGCAACACCGGTCATGGCAGAGGCCAGTTCCGCCAGCGGAACCCTGATATAGCCGTCGTCATCGATATTGCCGATAATGGCCCGGCCGATGACCTTTTCCCTGTCCGAGCAGGTTGAAAGACGAAGCTGCCATTCCAGGTGGTCGGCAAGAGAGGGGGCCTGGGTAAGGGTGCGTTCATAGGAGGGTTGTTCGTCGT
>JAOUDF010000236.1 GCA_029859385.1 Nitrospirota bacterium | reverse complement strand
CGGCAGTACACCGGTAACCAGGACGCCGGTCTCCTCAGTAAGCTTGAGCTGTTTGGCGATCTCGGGTGTCAGGTTCTGCAGGGTGAGACCGAATTTCTCAAGGTCGGAGCCCTCCTCTACCTCACCCTCTTCAGCCAGCTTCTGGATGGTGATGGAGAGAGGGGTCGTTTCGCCGTTTCTCAGGACGACGACCTTGACGGTCTTGCCTACCGGCGTGTTGGCGACGATCTTGGGAAGGTCGCTCATGTCCTTGATCTTCCGGCCGTCGAACTCAACGATGACGTCGCCCTGCTTGAGGCCGCCCTTGTCGGCCGGGCCGTCCTTGACGACGTCGGCAACGAGGGCGCCGCTCTGGTCCTTCAGTTTGAACGATTCAGCCAGCTGGGGGGTTATCTTCTGGACATAGACGCCAAGCCAGCCGCGAACGACAACACCTTTCGCCTTGAGGGAATCCAGTATTTCCTTCGCCATATTGATGGGGATGGCGAAGCCGATTCCCATGCTGCCGCCGCTCTGGCTGATGATGGCGGTGTTGATGCCGATTACCTCTCCTTTGATGTTGAAGAGCGGTCCGCCGCTGTTGCCGGGGTTGATGGCGGCATCAGTCTGGATGAAGTCGTCATAGGGGCCGGCACCGATGACTCGCCCCTTGGCGCTCACAATGCCCGCGGTGACGGTATGCCCGAGTCCGAAGGGGTTGCCTATGGCGATAACCCAGTCACCTTCTCTGAGCACGTCGGAGTCTCCCATGGGGGCAAAGGGGAGGTTTTCCTTGGCCTCGATTTTAAGAAGCGCCAGGTCAAGCTTCTTGTCCTTGCCGACTACCTTGGCTTCAAACTCCCTCTCGTCGGAAAGCTTCACCTTTATGTCGGTCGACTTTTCGATGACGTGGTAATTGGTGATGATATAGCCGTCCTTGCTGATGATGAAACCTGAACCAAGGCTGCTCACCTTGTGTTCCCGGGGGGCTTCCTTGCCAAAAAAGTCCTTGAAGGAATGAGGGCCGACGCCTTCCATCTTCTGGGTGGTGCTTATATTGACGACCGCCGGCCTCTCGTTTTTGACCAGGTCGGCGAAGGTGTCGGGCATGGGTGCGGCTATGGCCGTTGCCGTGAAGAGGTATGTGCAGAGTCCCGCGACGAGGGAAGCAAGGCTGAAGGGCTTGCAGGATTTCATGATTGTTTCTCCATCGATTATGGGTGTAAGGAGCTGATGCTGTACAATGATACCACGACCGGTTCCGTCTGTTCTCAGAACTTGGGGAGGGTTATTTCAAGGATGCCGTCCTTGAGCTTTGCGCTGATCTTGTCGGAGTCCACGTTTGACGGCAGGGTGAAGCTGCGGGAAAACTTCCCGTAGGGGCGTTCCATGCGGTTGATGTTGTCCTCCTTGAGTTCCTCGCACTGGTAGCGCACTCCCTTGAGGGTGAGGACGTTATCCTGAACGCGGACATCCACGTCGTCCTTCTCGACGCCGGGCAGTTCGGCCTTCAGGGAGAACTGGCTTTCCGTCTCGAATATGTCGATGGGAGGGGTCCAGGTGCCGCAGGTAAAGTACTGGTTCTCGAGGCCCTTTGCGAAGCTGTCCTCAAAGAGCCGGTTCATCTTCTCGTGAAGAGAGAGAAGGTCCTGAAGGGGGTCCCACCTGTCCGTGGTCATGGCAAAGGTTCCGCTAGGCCAGAAAGTTCAGATTCATCAACGTGTTTGAACTCTAGCAAAGATGAAGAGCCGATGTCAAGCAGCGATAACCTCATCACCCGAAGTAGTGCTGTACCAGCTCTGGGTCCGGTTGACGATCTTGACGACCGCGAGCATCACCGGGACCTCGATCAGCACGCCCACCACGGTAGCCAGGGCGGCGCCGGACTCGAAGCCAAAGAGGCTTATGGCAGTGGCGACGGCAAGCTCGAAGAAGTTGCTGGCGCCGATGAGGGCTGATGGACCTGCTACGCTGTGGGCCTCGCCAAGGCGGCGGTTGAGAAGATAGGCAAGTGCTGAGTTGAAGAAAACCTGGATGATGATGGGCACGGCGATTAGCCCGATTACCATCGGCTGTTCCAGCACTTGGTCCCCCTGGAAGGCGAACAGGAGGACCAGCGTGGCGAGGAGCGCTACCAGGGAGAGGGGGCCGAGCCCGGCCAGAAGTCGGTCGAGCCCCGACTGTCCGCTTCGCGCAAATATGCGATGGCGGACAACCTGCGAGACAACCACCGGCACCACGATATACAGGCCCACCGAGAGCAGCAGTGTCTCCCACGGCACCGTAATCGAGGTAAGCCCCAGGAGTAGTGCGACAATGGGCGCGAAGGCGAACACCATGATGGTGTCGTTGAGGGCTACCTGGGAGAGGGTGAAGTAGGGGTTCCCTCGACAGAGGTTGCTCCAGACGAAGACCATGGCGGTGCACGGCGCTGCGGCGAGGAGGATCAGCCCCGCGATGTAAGAGTCGGTCTGGCTTGCCGGCAGCCACGGCGCGAAGAGATTGCCGATGAACAGCCAGCCCAGAAAGGCCATGGAGAAGGGCTTCACGGCCCAGTTGACAAACAGCGTGACGCCGACGCCGCGCCAGTGTCGCCGTACCCGATGCAGCGCGCCGAAGTCGATCTTGAGCAGCATGGGGATTATCATGAGCCAGATCAGTACGGCGACGGGGATGTTGACGCGCGCAAGCTCAGCCCGCCCCAGCGCCAGAAACGGGGCGGGGAAGTAGTGGCCAAGGGCAATGCCTGCCATGATGCACAGCGCCACCCAGGCAGTGAGATATCGTTCAAATATGGACATGTTGAATACCCTTCGTTTATGCGCAGTCGCCTTCGGCAGATGCGCAACAGTCCGGCGACAAACCGTCTGCTTCGAGGGCGGTTGCCTCGATGAATCGGCCGAGAGGTTCCAGAGCCGCCGGGTTGAGTGAATAACAGACCCTCGGTCCGTCGATCTCTCCGGTAATGACACCCGCTGACTTCAGTATTCGCAGGTGCTCGGAGGTGGTGGACTGGGCCAGTCCGATCTCGTCCATGATGTCGCACCCTATGCAGCTCTTCCGTGCGGCAAGCAGGCATACGACCCTGAGCCTCGCCGGGTGGGCCAGCGCCTTTGCTATGGCCGCAAGCGCCTCCAGGTCTTCTCGCCCCGGAATGAAGGCATTCTTTCCTATTGAGGATGGGGTTGCAAATTTCATGAGCTTCTCCTTTTCGTGTATCGTCGATTAACGATATGATCAGGCGTGTTTCTTGTCAAGGGGCAAAAATCCACAACGATGTTGACTTTCCGCTAAGACAGGCGTAATATTCGCAATTTCTGAAATCATACCCCTGCGCGGGGCGATTACTTAGGAGGTTTGCAGATGTCGATTACTACACAGAGAAAGACAAATCTTGCCAAGAAGAGAACCCACGGGTTCCTTACGAGGATGAAGACCAAGGCCGGCAGAAACGTTCTCAGAAGGCGGCGTGCCAAGGGAAGGCATCGTCTGGCCATCTAAACCGGACATGCCCTTTTCCTACAGCCGGGACGAGAAGATACGCAGGACCAGCGACTATCGCCGGGTATCCGCCGAGGGAAGAACGGTCGGCGCCGCACATCTGTCGTTTCGTGTCAGCAGGTCGGAGAAGGGTTGCATCCGGGTTGGACTTACCGTGCCCGGCAGGGTCGGACCGGCGGTTGTCCGGAACCGCCTGAAAAGAGTGTTACGGGAGCTTGTCCGGCTGGAGATGAAGGGCCTGGAAGGATCGTGGGACCTGGTTATCTCCGTGAAGCGAAGGCCGGAGACGATCGGCTATCAGGCGCTTCGGGACGAATTCCTCCTCCTCCTCGGCAAAATCAGGAGCCTCGTGGAGAACAGGACGTGAAACAGGTTGTTATTTCTCTGGTCAAGGGGTATCGCTACGCAATATCACCCCTTTCGCCTCCTTCCTGCCGTTTCCACCCCAGTTGTTCGGAATACTGCATTGAATCCGTCGAGAAGCACGGAGCCCTCCGGGGTAGC
>JAOUDF010000234.1 GCA_029859385.1 Nitrospirota bacterium | reverse complement strand
GCCGAGACCGGTGGCGTTAATCCTGCCCAGCAGTTCGCGCTCGAGGGCGGCGGTGGCCGGGTCGGGGTTGGCTTCTCCCACTGATCGGAGAAGGGCCTTCTTCGCGAGGATCGCCGACTTCTCGAAGTCGCCGCCTATTCCCACCCCTGCGATGATGGGCGGACAGGGGTTGGCCCCCGACCTCTTCACATGGTTGACGATGAAGTTCATCATCCCCTCGGTGCCGTCGGCGGGGGTGTGCATCTTGACCGCGCTCATGTTCTCGCTGCCGCCCCCTTTGGCGGTAAAGGTGATCTTCAGTCCGTCTCCTTCTACGATATCGTAGTGGATGACCGCCGGGGTATTGTCGCCGGTATTGACCCGGTCGAAAGGGTTTTTGACGATCGACTTCCGAAGATACCCCTCGGCGTACCCCCGCCGGACGCCCTCCTGGATGGCATCGCCCAGAAGTCCGCCGGTGAGATGAAGGTCCTGTCCCAGCTCCACGAAGAATACCGAAATGCCGGTGTCCTGGCAAATGGGAAGTGATTCGGCGGCGGCGATCTGAGCATTCTCGCGAAGGTGCCCGATGACCCTGCGGCCGAGGGGCGACTGCTCTTCGGCCTGGGCCCGGGCCAGCGCGCCGACCATGTCCTGACCGAGGACGCAGTTGGCCTCGACGACCATCTTTTGTACCGCTGCGGTGACTTGGGCGACGTCAAGGCTACGCACGTTCAGGCCTTTCAATGCTTACAGCTTGGTTATCTTCACCCGGGCGATCTTGCGGCCGTCCATCTCCAGTATCTCGAACCGCAGGTCCCGGTACCGCATTATCTCTCCCGCCACCGGCAACCTGCCGAAGAGCCCGAAGATGAGGCCGCCGATGGTATTGAAGTCTTCCGACTCGAGGTCGTGGCCGATCTGTTCCTTGACCTCATCGAGCTCTGCCTGGCCGGAGACTACGAAGGTTTTTTCGTCGACGATCTCCACGTCGCGGTGGGCAATGTCGAACTCGTCGTGGATGCTGCCAAATATCTCCTCCACCAGGTCCTCGACGGTCACAAGTCCCGAGGTGCCGCCGTACTCGTCCATGACGAAGGCGATCTGTACCTTGTTCTTCTGCATCTCGGTCAGCAGCTCGCTGATCCGCTTGTTCTCGGGGATGAAGTAGCCGCCCCGTACCTGCCCGTTGAGCGGGCTCTCCATGGCGATCTCTCCCTTGGAGAGGGCCACGAGGATATCCTTGATGTGGATGACCCCGACGATGTTGTCGATGCTCTCGTCCACCACGGGGAAGCGGGAGTAGCCGCACTCTTCCACCAGGCCGAGGACGTCCCGGATGGTCGAGCCCTTGTCGATGCTGATGATGCTGGTGCGCGGTATCATCGACTCGGAGGCGACGGTGTCACCGAATTCGAACACCTTGTGGAGAAGGTCTTTCTCCTCCTCCTTCAGCGAGCCTTCCTCCTCACCGATGGTGATCATCATCTTGATCTCGTCTTCAGTAACGAAGGGAGAGATGTTCTTCTTCACCCCGCCGCCGATGAGGCGTATCACAAGGTTGGTCACCCGGGTGAACGACCACACCAGCGGGTAGGCCACTTTCATGATGATCTCCATGGGACGCGCGACGATAAGGGCTATCCGCTCGGAGTGTTGCACCGCAAAGGTCTTGGGCGTGATCTCCCCGAAGGCGACGATGAGGACCGTCATGACGAGGGTCGCCACGAGAACGCCCTCCTCTCCCAGGAACTGCATCGCCAGGGCGGTGCCAAGGGAGGAGGCCAGAATGATGAGAAGGTTTTCCGTCAGGAGAATGGTGCCGAACAACCTGTCGTGCTGGTCGACCAGCCGCGAAACCGCCTGTGCGCCTACGAAACCTTTCTCCGCCAGATGGCGGATCCTGATCCGATTTGCCGAGATGAGGGCGGCTTCCGAACTCGAGAAGAACGCCACTCCGATGATACACAAGAAAAGAATTATCAGACCTGTAACCGGGTCTACGCCGTCGCCTAGGGGTATGGAACCTTCCATTAATCTACTCCGTGGGGTTATTCAAAATTGCAGGGGCGGTCAACAAACCGCCCCTGCGTCTAACGCTGCATCCTGTTGATTATCGCGTCCGCCACCTGTGAGGTGCCGACGGCGGTGGGGTCGGTGGGGGTCGGCTTCATGTCGTAGGTGACATCCTTTCCTTCTTCGATCACCGAGGCGATGGCCTTTTCGAGGCGATGCGCCGCATCTTTCTCACCGAGATAGGTCAGCATCATGACGCCGGAAAGCATCATGGCCATGGGGTTGACTTTATTGAGCCCCTTGTACTTGGGCGCGCTGCCGTGGGTCGGCTCGAAGCATGCGCCGTGGGTGCCTATGTTGCCGCCGGGCGCCATGCCCAGGCCGCCGATGAGCCCCGCCGCGAGGTCGGAAACGATGTCGCCGTAGAGATTGGGAAGCACGATGACGTCGTAGAGTTCGGGCTTCTGTACCAGCTGCATACACATGTTATCGACAATACGGTCTTCAAACTCGATATCGGGATACTTTGTCGCTACTTCCCGCGCCACTTCGAGGAAGAGGCCGTCGGAATGTTTCATGATGTTGGCCTTGTGCACGGCCGTCACCTTCTTGCGGCCGTTCTCCCGGGCGTAGTCGAAGGCGAACCGGACGATCCGCTCGGTGCCGAAGACGGAGATCGGCTTGATGCTGACTCCTGCGTCTTCACGGATGGTGTGGCCGGAAGCGGCCTTCACCGCGTCGATCACCTTGCGGGCGCCGTCGGAGCCCTTGGCGTACTCGATACCGGCGTAGAGGTCCTCGGTATTCTCGCGGACGATCACCAGGTCGATGTTGTCGTACTTCGACCGTACCCCCTTGTAGCTCTTGCAGGGGCGCAGGCAGCAGTAGAGGTCGAGCTCCTTGCGGAGCGCCACGTTGACGCTGCGGAAACCAGTGCCGACTGGGGTCGTGATGGGCCCCTTGATCCCCACCTTGTTCTTCTTGAGCGAATCGAGCACCCGGTCGGGAAGGGGGTTCCCCTCCTTCTCGTAGACGTCGATACCCGCATCCTGCACGTCCCAATTGAACTTCACGCCGGTGGCCTCGAGGACCCTGCGGGTCGCCTCGGCGATCTCCGGCCCGGTGCCGTCACCGGGGATGAATGTCACATTGTATGCCATGGTTTCCCTTTCTATTCTGCCCTTACAATATCTTCAAACTTGATGTCGATCCCCAGCACGCCGACGATCTGCTCCTTCGGGTTGCGGATGGAGGTCGAGACCGTAATACAGAGGGCGCCGGTGATCTTCGAGGTATAGATATCGGTCACGTGCGACTGGCCGTCCTCCATGGGCTCGATGAACCACTTCCGGTCGGAGAAATTTTCGCCGGTGCCGAAGTTTTCATACTTCGAGCGGTTGATGGGCTGGCAGAAGTTCCTGGTGACCTTCCTCCCCTCGGTATCGATGACGTAGGCGAACTGGATGAAGGTGTGGTCGTCCACCAGTTTCTGCAGCACCGGCTCCATCTGGGCAGGGTCGCCGGAGTGCATGGCAGGCAGCTCCGATACCTCCTCGATGAGGTGAAGGGCCATATCCCTGGCCTCTTCCTTGAGTTTGTCGAGGTCGGAAATGAAGAATTCAGGCAGGCATTTCTTGGCCCGCTCCATCATCTCCTCGGGGGAGATGTTGGTGGTGCGGCCGCCTTCGTACTGTTCCGTGACCCACTTGTACATCTTGGCGATTCCGGGGTGTCGCTTGTCGACCTTCTTGCCGCCGCGGATCTCGATATTGGTGTTGACCCAGTGGGCGATTCCCGCCACTCCCGACTTGTCGGTGATGGTGACGCCAAGAGGCCGCCTGAGGAGCTTGTCGGTGTCGAAGATGTTGTATATCTCCTCGTTCTTCAGCACGCCGTCGGCATGGATACCGGCGCTGGTGTTGTTGAAGTCCTGCCCCACGAACGGGTAGTTGGCGGGGATATGGACGTCGAGCTTGTGCCGGAAGTAGTGA
>JAOUDF010000235.1 GCA_029859385.1 Nitrospirota bacterium | reverse complement strand
CAGGCCGAGTATTTCCGTGACGAAGAGGGCCAGGACGTGCTCCTCTTCATCGACAACATATTCCGGTTCACCCAGGCGGGTTCCGAAGTTTCGGCGCTTCTCGGCCGTATGCCTTCCGCGGTGGGTTACCAGCCGAACCTCTCCACCGAAATGGGTGCGCTGCAGGAGCGGATCACCACCACCAAGAAGGGCTCCATTACCTCGGTACAGGCCATCTACGTTCCTGCTGACGACCTTACCGACCCGGCGCCGGCTACCGCCTTCGCCCATCTGGACGCCACCACCGTTCTTTCGCGTCAGATCGCCGAGCTTGGTATATACCCGGCCGTTGACCCGCTCGATTCAACGTCGCGAATTCTCGACCCGCTGGTCCTGGGCGACGAGCACTATGCGATTGCCCGTAAGGTACAGTCGGTGCTTCAGAGATACAAAGATCTGCAGGACATCATCGCCATCCTCGGCATGGACGAACTGTCCGACGACGACAAGCTGCTCGTGTCGCGGGCCAGGAAGATCCAGAGATTCCTGTCCCAGCCGTTCCACGTCGCCGAGGTATTCACCGGCGCGCCCGGAAAATACGTCAAGCTGGCCGATACCATCAAGGGCTTCCAGGAACTGGTGGAAGGCAACCTCGACGATATTCCGGAGCAGGCGTTCTACATGGTAGGTCCGCTGGAAGAGGTCTTCGCGAAGGCCGAAAAACTGGGCCACAAGCGCTAAGGGGTAAACAGTGGCTGAAAAGATAAAACTCGATGTAGTAACCCCAACGCGCACCATCGTCAGCGAAGAAGTTGACGAGGTGACCGCGCCCGGCGCCGACGGCGAATTCGGCGTCCTGCCGGGCCACGCCCCCTTCCTCACCACGCTGAAGGCGGGAGAGCTGAGCTACCGCAAGGGAAGCGAGAAGAAGTTCGTCTCGATCATCTGGGGCTTTGCCGACGTGCATGGCGACAAGATGATTGTATTGGCCGAAAAGGCTGAGACCTCTGAAGAGATCGACGTCGACAGGGCCGATGCCGCACGGCGCCGAGCCGAAGAACGTCTGGCGGCGGCAACTGAAGCCGTCGACCGCGAGCGGGCTGAAAAGAGCCTCGAAAGGGCCAAGGCCAGACTGGAAGTCGCGCGCAAGAAGTAGCGGCAGCGCAGAAAAGGGGGGCTCATGAGGTCTGCAAAACCCGGGGACGTAGTTCGTGTCCATTACACCGGTACTCTCGAAGACCAGACCGTATTCGACTCCTCCGAAGGTCGCGACCCGCTGATATTGCTGATTGGCGAGGGGGAAGTCATTCCCGGCTTCGAGGAAGCGCTCCTCGGCATGACCCCCGGCCAGACAAAAAACGTCCATATCCCCTGCGACAGGGCCTACGGCCCCTACAATGACAACATGCTGATGGACGTCGACCGCTCTGATATTCCGCCCGACATTCCATTGGAAAGCGGTCTCGTCCTGCAGGTGGAGGAAAACGACGGGATTTATCCCATGATGGTCAAGTCGTTCAACGATCAGACCGTCACCCTCGACAGCAATCATCCGCTGGCGGGAAGGGACCTCAACTTTACGCTGACGCTGGTTGAGATTGTAAGAAATCTGACCGCCGGCTCACACGGCAACGACTGTGGCTGCGGTGGCTGACAGGCTCAAATATAACAACAGGTGAGTCATCGGGAAAGAGACGGTCCTTTCGACCGTCTCTTTTGTTTTTACTCACTACACCAACCATAGGAGGATCACACTATGCAGGCAGCAAAAAACGGCGATGTGGTAAGCGTCCATTACACCGGCACCTTTGATGACAAGAACGAGTTCGATTCGTCTCAGGGGCGTGATCCGCTTATTTTCGTGCTGGGTCAGGGGGAGGTCATTGACGGCTTTGAGCAGGCCATAGTGGGGATGATCCCCGGGCAGACCAAATCGGTGCACATCCCTTGCGAGCAGGCCTATGGTGAACATGACGAAGAGAGGGTAATGCTGGTTCCCCGGAATGAGATACCTGCCCAGATACCGCTCGAGGTAGGCATCCAGTTGCAGGTGAACGCCGAAGATGGGGCGTATCCCGTAACCGTCACCGCCATCACCGGCGACCAGGTGGTGCTCGACGGCAATCATCCTCTGGCCGGGCATAACCTCAACTTTGAGTTGACTCTGGTGGAAATCATGAAGGAAATGCCCGCGCATCTGCTTCACGGCGACGACTGCGGCTGCGGCGGTTGAAACGAAAAGAGATAAACTGAAAAAGGGCGGCCCAATAGGCTGCCTTTTTTTATTGGGCCGGTCCGATCAGCACTAATTTTATTTTTTGTACTGATTGGTAGAGGGTGAATTAATAAGAGTTTTTTTAACGGTTATTTGGGCTGGACTTTTTTTTAAAGGGAAGTCATCATACTTCAGGCATTGACGACCGCCGGGCAGCCATCATGCGTCGGGAATGAGCGTTTCGGAAGAAAGGGTATAGATGCAAGAAAGGCCTGAAGGGCAGATAATGGGTGAGGAAAAACAAGCTGGAAATGAGGTTGTCTACGGCGACAGCGTGTCGGACGATTCTTTATATTCTGGCACGGGTCATGTTACCGCGTTTGAGGAGCGGTTAAAGGCATACAAGGCTCGTCTGAATGAAGAGTCTGTGCCTGAACCGATCCCGGCGGCGGAGCGCATAACGTCAGGCCTGCCCTCAAAGTCTACGATTCGCATCGGTGATATCCTGGTCGAGCATGGCGTTGTGGCGCGCCAGATGGTCGAAGATACCGCTGAGCTCCAGAAGTTCAGGAAAAAATCGCGGCTTGGCAAGCTGCTGCTCAAAAGAAAGGCCATTACCCCTACCCACCTTGCCCGAGCCCTGGCATTTCAGCATGGCGTCCCTTTCGCCCGTCTTGGACGACTGCTTAACGCGTCGGAAGCCTTTACTTCAGCGCTCCTTCCGGTTGACTTTATCTCGCGTTTTCGCGTTATCCCCGTGGAGAAAGTGGGGGGGCGGTTGCTGGTTGCCCTGGAAGACCCGACCGATCTTGACTGCCTCAAAGAGCTTGAAACGGCAGCAGGTTGCCCTGTCGACACCGTCGTCTCAACCCCGGCCGAAATACATTATATAGAGAAGAGTTTTGCTGCCAAGGAGGCGCGACTGGCGGCCGAACGGGCGGCCGTCAAGGAGAAGGCTTTTTCCGAACTTGTCGCCCAGGATAAAGAGGCATTGGAGCTGCGTCGGGAGGCGGAAAAAGAACTCGAAGAGGCCCGCCTTGCGGTGCAGAGGGCCGAGCACGAGGAGCGAGAGACTGCAAACCAGGTAGTATCCGAGAGGATTGAGGAGGAAAAAGAAGCGCTGGAAGCATGCCTTGTTGAGGAAAAGGCGGCTGTGGCGAGGCGTTATAACGCTGAACTGAAGGTGCTGGAAGAGCGGTTTGCCCAGGATTCGAAAAATCTTGAAATGAAAATGCTGGAACAGCAGGAGGCCCTTTCCCGCAGGGTGGAGGAGGAGCGCGACGCGGCCGAGCGGTTCATTGCCGAGCAGGTGAACGCTGAACGCTTTGCGCTGGAGGCACGGTTTACCGTCCAGTTGAGCGCCGCTGTGGAGAAGCTGAGGACAGAGAAATGGATGTTCGAGGAACAGCTCGCCGCACAGCGGGCATTGACTGCCAAGGCACTGGCGGAAAAAGAAGGGCTCGACCGGGAGCTGGCCCAGGCCCTCAATACAATCAAATCCGCCACATCCTCCGAGTTGGAGGTCAAGCCGCCGCAGAGGAAGAAAGGGCTGGATCTGTGGTTGCCACGGATGGCGGCGGCAGCTGCCATAGTAGCGGTGGTGGTCAGCGGTTATTTCAACATTCCGCGGGGTGGATCGCGTCAGGAAGCGGCTACACCACCTCCTGCTCCGGTTGCCGTAGCGCCGCCCAAGGCTGCTCAGCCTGCAAGTTTACCCACACCCCAACCTTCAGCCCCTCCAGTCACGGTTGCCATGGCCCCGGAGAAAGTCAGCCCTCCTGAGCCGCCCATT
>JAOUDF010000032.1 GCA_029859385.1 Nitrospirota bacterium | reverse complement strand
ACTGAAAAAACAGAAAACATCCTTAATAAGTGCACGGCTGAGGAACGGATAACGGCGGACGACGCGCTGCGTCTTCTCGAGTCTACCGATCTCCTCTCCCTGGGCGAGGCAGCGGACCGGCTGCGCCAGCGGCTCCACCCCGAGGGCGTCGTCACCTTTGTGGTGGACCGTAATGTCAACTACACCAATGTCTGCACCACAGGCTGCGACTTCTGCGCCTTCTATCGCACGGTCGATTCTTCGGAGGGGTATCTCCTGACCCACGGCGAGATATTTTCGAAGATTCAGGAACTGGTGGACAACGGCGGCACCCAGCTTCTCATGCAGGGCGGGTTGAATCCCAACATCAGGCTCGACTGGTTTGCGGGGCTCTTTGCGGCGATCAAACAACAGTTCCCCACGGTCACCATCCACTCCCTCTCGCCGCCCGAGATATGCTATCTGGCCCGACTCGAAAAGATGTCGGTCATCGAGATAGTGGCCCGGCTCAAGGCGGCGGGGCTCGATTCCCTGCCCGGCGGTGGGGCCGAGATTCTCGACGACGAGGTGCGAGAGAAAGTAAGCCCCGGCAAGATAAAGAGCAGTGAATGGATTGGCGTGATGGAGGCGGCCCACGACCTCAACATGCCCACTACTGCCACCATGATGTTCGGGGCGGGGGAAGGGAATATATCAAGGGTGAAGCACCTGCAGCTCATCCGCGACATCCAGGATCGGGCCCTGGCAAAAGGGGCTGTCGGTTTTCGCGCCTTCATCCCCTGGAGTTTCCAGCCCGGCAACACTGCCCTGGGCGGGGAAACGGCGTCGGGACTGGAGTACCTAAAAATGCTGGCAGTCAGCCGCCTGTTTCTCGACAATATCCCCAATATCCAGGCCTCGTGGGTTACCCAGGGTTTAAAAAACGCCCAGATTGCCCTGCGCTTCGGCGCCAACGACCTGGGCGGCACCATGCTGGAAGAAAACGTCGTCCGGGCCGCCGGTGTCACTTACCGAACGAACCGGGAAGAGCTGGTCCGTATAGCCGAGGATGCCGGATTCAGGGCAGCCCAGCGGAACACGGCGTATCAAGTGCTTTAAACGGCCCCCTTTCCCATTCATCTTTTTTTGTGCTCACCCCTGATAGTTCTTGATTCAAATGTCGATAAGCCAGTAGAATTATTTCGTGTTTCATATCAAAAAACCTGTGGCAATGAAATAATCAGACATGCCTGCCGACAAAGAAAAGTCCAAAGAGCAGCTTATCACCGAATTGATCGCACTGCGTGCCACTCTTGCTGCGACCGAAGAGAGGTTGGTATATACCCGCCGCTTTGTGGAAAACAGCCCTGTGTCGTTGATATTGATGAAGGACGGGAAATGCGTAGACTGTAATATGGCGGCACTTCCCCTGTTTGGGCTTCACTCCAAGGATGAGATCATCGGCACGACCCCTATAGACTTTGCCCCTGAGTTTCAGCCTGATGGTCGTTTGTCCATTGAGGCAGCCACCAACTACAATCAGAAGGCCCTGGAAGACGGCAGCGTCAATTTTGAATGGGAAAGTGTGAGGCGTGATGGCCGGCACATCATGACCTATGTCCGTCTGGTGTCTTTGAACCTGGGCGGTGAAGAGTTTCTTGAATGCGTTACGGTAGATATTACCGAGCGCAAACAGGCGGACGCAGCGTTGAAGCATTCCAAAAGCCATATGGAAGCAGTGGCGAGAATCGCCACTCTGGCAACTTCAAGTGTTAATCTCAAGGAAGTATTAGACCGTATCCTCGCCGGTACACTGGAAGAGACGGGTGCATCGGTGGGAATGATCTTTCTTCGGGACGCTGCAACAGGATGCCTGGAATGGGGCGCTTCCAGCGGTCTGTCCGATGCATTTGTCAATGAATTTTCATCGCGCCGGATACAGCCAGGCGAAGGCCTTTCCGGCCGCATTGCCTTGGCCGGAGAACCTATCTATATTGCGGAAAACTCCTCTAACGATCCTCGCATTGCCCGATCGGTAATCCGGGAAGAAGGACTTAACACCTTTATTGGCGTGCCTGTTCGAGCAGGGGAGGAGATCGTTGGCGTGATGAACATACTCACCAGGACACCGGCGGTTTTGTCCCAGAGTGAAACATCCCTGATCAACGCCATAGGTACTCAGGTAGGTTTTGCCATCAGGAACGCCCGTCTGTTTAAAGAACGTGAAGAGGCCAAAGAGGCGTTACTTACAGCAAAAAGGTTCACGGAAATTGCGCTGGACTCGCAGTTGGACACCTTTTTTGTCTTTGAACCTGCAACGGGCAAAGCTATTCGATGGAATGAGGCATTCAGGACACTTTCCGGATACAGCGATGAAGAGATCAGTTCGCAGAAGGCGCCCGACAGCTATTATAGCCAGGATGACCTGAAGAAAGCCGCCGCCACGACACAAAATATACTGAAAGAAGGGATGGCGACGATTGAATTGTCCCTCATTGCCAAAGATGGTCGAACAATACCCACGGAATATACTGCAACGGCTATCAAAAACGCGGAAGGTAATCCCGAGTATATCATCGCAGTCGGCAGGAACATATCGGAGCGAAAACGGACTGAAGCGGAAAAGAAAGAGCTTGAGGCTCAGCTGCGCCAATCCCAGAAACTGGAAACCATCGGAACCATGGTCGGCGGCATAGCCCACGACTTCAATAACATGATGCAGCCGATCAAGTCGTGTGTCGAGATGATGAATTTACAGCTCCCCGCCGACTCTCCGTTTTTCGAGTATGTCAACCTTATATCCCGTTCAGTGGACCGCGGGCGAGACCTGGTGAAACAGCTGCTCAACTTCAGTCGCAAACGGGAGCACGAGATGGTGCCGCTTCATATGCAACAGGTGGTTAACGAGACGCTCCATCTGTTGCGGGCCGCGGTCCCGGCCACCGTTGAAATTCACAAGGAAATCAACACTGAATGCGGGCCGGTCATGGCCGACCCGATAAATATCCAGCAGATAGTGATGAACCTCTGCGCCAATGCCTGTGATGCGATGGCCGGCCATGGCAAGCTATCTATACAATTGACGGAGGCCACTATTACTGCGGCTGAGGTGCGACATCTGATGCTGTCGCGGCCCGGAAACTATCTGCGGCTTTCGATAAGCGATACGGGGCACGGGATGGACGAGGTCACGAAAAAGAAAATATTTGACCCGTTTTTCACCACGAAAGAGGTGGGGAAAGGAACGGGGTTGGGGTTGTCGGTGGTGCACAGTATTGTAGTGAACCACGGCGGCGCCATCACGGTAAAGAGCGAGCCGGGCAAGGGAACAGAATTCCATGTCTACCTGCCCCGTTGCGAGGAGATGCCTTATCTGCCTGCCGAACAGGACAAAGAGCCGGCGCAGGGAGGTCAGGGGGAGGTCCTCTTTGTCGATGATGAGGAGGATATCGTCTTTATCGGAGGAGAGATGCTGGAAAGCCTCGGATACAATGTAGTCGCTTGCTCGAGCCACAAAGACGCCCTCAGGGAGATTGAGCGGGAGCCTGACAAGTATGGCCTTGTCATCAGCGATTACTCCATGCCGGGGATGAACGGGATCCAGTTTGCCGGAAAGATCAGGGAGATCAGGCCTGATATTCCGATCCTTTTCATTACCGGTAACGAACAGGCCATACCGTCCGACAAGTTGAGCGAACTGAAGGTGCAGAGCATATTGCCCAAGCCTTTCGATATGAAGACCCTGGGTGTAATGGTTCGGAAAGTACTTGCTCAGGGTTGACAGGGCGGTTCGTATCTCCTACTCTCCTCACTGCACCACACCGGAGGCACGAACATGATCGCCATTATCGGCGGCAGCGGGGCATATAACTTCATCCAGACCCTTTCCGATAAAGGCTGGGGGGAGTACCTCGGCGCCGCAGCAATCGAGACCCCTTTCGGCCGGGCCAACCCTGTCCATCGTTTCCGCAAAGATAGCACCGACTACCTCTTTCTCTCCCGCCACGGTGAAACCGGCTATTCTACCGCAGCCCCCTTTGTAAATTACCGGGCCAACATCTGGGCGCTCAAGGAGGCCGGGGCAAGCCGGATCATTGCCTGGACTGGCCCCGGCGCCATAAACCCTGAGCTGACACCGGGCGAGCTGGTCGTTCCCGACGATATTCTCGATATGACAAAGTCGCGGCCCTCGACGTTCTACGAAAAGAAGGGATTGGGATTCATCCGTCAGAACCCGGTCTTTTGTCCTGATATCAGAAGCGCGATCCTTGACCATTTTACCCGCAACCGCTTGCGGCCCAATGACGGCGGCACCTATGTGTGCACCGAGGGGCCTCGGCTCGAGACGCCGGCTGAGATACGGGCTTTCAAGATTCTCGGCGCCGACATGGTGGGGATGACGCTGGTCCCCGAGGCCTTTCTGGCCAGGGAACTGGAGATCTGTTACGCCCCGATCTGCTACATCACCAACTATGCCGAAGGGGTTCGGGAACTGGCCTATGAGAAGGGGGTACTGTTCGAGGGGACGCTGCCGGAGGCGGAGAAGAAAAAGGTCGATGCCGCTCTCGACGCCATCGTGTCGCATCTGCCTGATCTGATCCTGTCGCTGTCGGCGGTGGAGAAGGGATGCCCCTGTGCCTCGGCCATGCTCCGCTACAAAAAGAACGGAATCATCGGCGACGACTGGCGCAGATGGATAGAGTGAAAAAGCTCCTCCGCGCGAGAACCCTCCTGCCCGTGACCTCCCCGCCTATAGATAACGGCGCGCTGGTCATTAACGGACCGCTCATCGAGACGGTGGGCAGGTTCGAGGATATCCGCCGGTCGTATCCCGGCCTATCTGTCGACGACCTGGGCGACGTAATGCTCATGCCAGGTCTGGTTAATGCCCATACCCACCTTGAGCTGACTGAACTGCGTGACGCAATCCCTGAAGGTCTCGACTTCGTTTCGTGGCTCATGGAGCTTGTGCGCAAAAAGCGAAAATTGTCGGTAGGCGACCTGGTTGCTTCGGCCCGTCGTGGGGCAGGACAGTGTGTAACGGGCGGCGTGACGGCGGTGGGCGATATCGCCACCTCGGACGAGGTTGTGAAGGCTGTTTTGCAAGGGCCGCTTGCCGGGGTGGTCTTTCGGGAGGTTATCGGTGACGACGAACCACCGATGCTTCCGTCAAGTATTTCCTCTGCAATGAAGGCCGGTCTTTCCCCCCATTCGACCTATACCGTCCCATCGGCCTCATTCAGTCGTATCGCCAAACTGGCTGACCCATTGGCAATCCATGCCGCCGAATCGCCGGAAGAAGTGGCTTTTCTTAAAGATGGCAGCGGGCCCATCGCCGATAAAATATACTCTATGGCCCGCTGGCCCCTGCCGAAACCCTCAGGCCTGTCGCCCATTGCATTCCTCGAATCCACCGGCATCCTCGCGGCAAAACCGCTGCTGATTCATGGCGTGCAAGTGAATGAGGACGATGTTCGAATTATTGCCCGGCATGGTCTCTCCGTCGCTCACTGCCCCGCCAGCAACAGGCGGTTGGGAGTCGGGCGGTTTCCCTTTGAGCTCTACCGCCGACAGGGCGTTAATGTGGCATTGGGGACCGACAGCGCCATCGGCACGAAACGGCTCGATATGTTCGAAGAGATGCGCGAGGTGAAGCGGCTTCACGGTAGTGCGATTTCCTGCGAGGAAACGGTGCGGATGGCGACAATCAATGGGGCGATTGCCCTTGGTATTGACGCCGGTGCCCTGGAAGCGGGGAAAAGGGCGGACATTACGGCGCTCTCCATGGATGTAGCGACCGATGATCCTTATATGACTGTGGTTGAAGAAGGACGTGCAGAAGCGGTTAAAATCGTGTTGATCGGGGGGGAAACCCCGGGATCGTCCCGCTGATCCCGGGGATGCTCAAGGAATTGCTACTCGATCTTCCAGATTCCCACCATGCCGATATCCTCATGTTCGAGGATATGGCAGTGAAAGACAGTGGTCCCGGTGTAGTGCCTGATAGGCATAAGCATGGTGACAGTGCCTCCCGGTGGAACATTGATGGTATCCTTTAACCCGGGAATAGTGCTGTAGAGTCGAGCGTAGTCCGGGTCTCCCCCTGTAATGCTCAGCACAAGCCCAGGGTTGACATGCTGGTGGAAAGGGTGATCCATCGCCCCCTCAGCCTTGATGACCCAGAGTTCATAGGTATCTACCTTCGACGTATGGATATACGGTTCGTGGTCAAATACCTTGAAGTTCATGGCCCCTTCTCCTTCAATGAAAGAGAAGTACATCTCGACTTTTTTGAGTTTTCTGATGTCCATATTTCGCAGTTTTATGGCCTCCTCAGCCCTCCATGAGGTGATCTTGGCGGGCAACTGATCATTTACCTTTGTCCCCTTTACATCGAGGGTCATAAGGGTAACCATTTGCGGCATGTTGCCGTAAGGGAGGGCGTACATTTTGAATGCGCCGGGTTTGTCGCTGACTTTCACCAGCAGGTCAACGCGCTCGCCCGAGGACATCAGGAGCCGATTTACGGAGTATGGCTTGTCGAGCAAGCCTGAGTCGGTACCGATCAGCTGGAGCTGATGTCCGTCAAGAGACAAGTGGATAAACCTGGCTTGGCAGGCGTTGAGGACCCTCAACCGGATCACCTGCCCCGGCTTAGCGGACATGACGGGGTGCACCAGTCCGTTGACCATGATGGTGTGTCCCTTCTTGCCACGGTGATAGTCACCGAACTTGTAGGGAGCTGGTTGGTTATTATGCAGGGTGATATCCTTGATCATCAATATATGCGTTTCATACTGGGACAACTCAGGAGTCTCATCCTCGACAATGAGTGCGCCCCCGGACAGGCCATTCCATACCTGATCCGCCACCGTCCCATGAATATGGGGATGATAATAGGACATGGCGCCGCCAGCTTGATGGCTGAGGTCGTATTCGTAATGGTGTTCCTCACCGGTATGAAAGGCCAGCAGGATATTGTCCGCCTTCCCCGATGGGGATACGTGCCAGCCGTGGGTATGAAGATTGGTCTCGCTGCGGTCGTGACCCAGCATATTCTTGCCCAGGCTCTTGGGAAGGTTGTTCTTGAAGTGCACTTTCAGGATATCACCGCGTTTTGCGCGGATTGTCTGACCGGGGAAATGGCCGTTATATGTCATTAGGTTGACCTTGGTCCCGGCGATGTCGATATCATTCATCCTGGTATCGATTAAACAGGAGAGTTCGTTGCCATTGCGGGTCAGGGGCATCTCCGGAGGCTCTATGTATGCACCTCCGGGCGGCGGATCGATGATGACCGCCTCCGGCTTTGCCGTTCTCGGAGACATATGGCCCATATGGCCATCGCTCTGGGCCTCGGCCTCGGATACTCCCCCGTAGGCATAGAATAAACCTCCGGCAGTTGCGAGAGCCGATGTCTTCAGGAATTCTCTTCTGTCCAGTTCTCTCATGGTTTACCTCCTTGTTGGATGTTGACTTACCCTGGCACATGAGTAAACTTTCTGAAATTATCTTAACCCCATTAAAGGCCAAGTCAACAGTAAATCAGGATGCAAATTGATTTTATTATGACGGAGGTGGATGTTACATGAACCGAAGAAGTTTCAGGCCGGTTAAGGGGAAGGTTGACCCGACCAAATCGGCCCTTGATATTGCACGGGAATTGAGGCAAGGGAACGCTCGCTCGGAAAGCTATCGGGAAGCGTCACT
The DNA here is from genome assembly GCA_029859385.1 of Nitrospirota bacterium. Taxonomy (GTDB): domain Bacteria; phylum Nitrospirota; class JAOUDF01; order JAOUDF01; family JAOUDF01; genus JAOUDF01. Next base: position 8,639 of record JAOUDF010000032.1, on the reverse strand, counting down.
GAGAATTCACGGTCTGATCTGTGCAAAATGCGGTCGAGAGTTTGACGAGAAGAACAGGCAGCTGCTTACCGTCCACCATAAGGACGGCAACCACCACAACAACCCGCCGGATGGCTCCAACTGGGAGAACCTGTGTGCCTATTGTCACGATGACGAGCACAGCAGGGGTGTTCTGGCCGATTATCTGCGTCAACAGAGGTAGGATGACAAGTTGATTGGGACCATCATGCGGGAGGGGTGCTGAACTCACCGACCGCCTGTAAGGCAACCTGGCAGACATCCTGAATGCTCGACTGATCGAGCCCCAGAAACTGCAACAGCTCAGGAGCCGCCTGCCATTCGGGGCCATGCTCTATCAGCCCGTCGGCAAGTTGAAGTGCGGCGATGGTCCTGTCCGTATCGGCACTAATCGGGTCATGATGGCAGCGAATAAGGTCCTGAAGCGCTTCGGGGTAGTTCCAGCGGCTTGCGATAATGGCGCCGATTTCGGCGTGACGCTCGTTCATGAATTCTTCAAGGAGGCTACTGTCAACATCGATACCCGATGAAATGCTGAGAATGACCGTTTTGCCCAGATCATGCAGCAACCCGCCAAGAAAGGCCTGCTCGGGGTCGAGATAACACTGCATCGCAAGGCCGCTGGCAATAAACGCTGACTTGAGGGCATTGTCCAGAATGGTCTCCAGTTTTTCCTTCGGCACGTCGGGAAGGTGCATGGCCTTGAGTTCTATGGCCGTGACGACGGCGAGGGCAGTCTTTGTGCCGATCCTTGCAACGGCGAGGTTTACCGAGTCGGTCGGGCCGGATGCTGCGTAAAAAGGTGAATTGGCAACCTTGAGCACACCCGAGGCAATGATCTGATCGGACATGATCACCCTTGTCATGCTTTGCATGGTAGCATTCTCGTCTTCCAGCAATTTTCTCAATTGTGTCGCCACCTTGGGCAGCACCGGCAACCGGATATCATCATCCCGCAGGCGCCGGTTGAGCTTTTCTATGGCTTCTTCCTTGGCCGCCGACTGAATTTCCGAAAAGACCTCCGAGAGCTTGCGGCCTGAAACATAAAAGACCGGTCCCTGTAAAACGTTGGCGGGCAGGGGAGAGGTAAATGAAAAGGAGCCGGTGCGGCAGGTAAAGGCTTCGGCAAGTATCTGCAGCACCAGTCGGTTGAAGAGGTTGGTCAAGGTCTGGATGGTTACCAGCCCGGCGTCGATAAGGTGACGGTTAAGGGTCTTGCCGGCCGCCTGGCTTTCTGCGAGGGCCTGCTGAAGGTCCGGCTCGTTTAACACCCCTCGCGCCACCATGAACTCACCCAGACGCCTGCCGGCGCCTTCGGATGCCGCATAGATAATCTTGCCTTCTTTTAAATAGATAGACGACCTGGAGTTGTTGCCTGCCAGATCTACCGTGCCGGTCTTTGAGTGGGTTTCAAGCCATTCGAGGAGTTCCTGAGCCGATATGAACGACAGGTCTCCCTGAAGAAGGTTCTTCATGATATATACGCTCCATCACGATACAGGATGCGGTTCACGAGGCATGCAGACAAAAGTGCCAACCCTCTTTTTATCGGCAGGTATATTTCAGGAATTAAACCGGGGTCTCAAACCGTTTATTGGTGCTAATTTCAGGAGGATAGCGATTACGTGCGACAGGTCAGTCGTGCCTGATGGCAGGGATCGACGTATTGTCACGCTGTCCCAGCAGGTCGTTGGGTGGCGCCGGAGCAGTCTGCTTTCCGGCAAAAGGCAGGAATGGGCCTTGGTCCGGTTTGGGGCGGGATGTATCGAGTATTCTGGCAAAGGTCTTTTGGCTCATGCCGGGAACTATGGTATATCTGCTGAGCCTCTGGGGGGCGTCTCCGGGGAAGTTCGGGCGCGGGTCAATGGTGAATGCAGCGGCATAACCGGCCTCGATAGCCTCTTTGAGCATCGCATTGTCAAAATTGCCGTAGGGATAGGCAAGGCAGTCCACCTCTACCCCCAGTTTGCCCTCAAGGACCATTTTGGAGACCAGTAGTTCGGCGTTGATCAGCTTCTCGTAGCTGTCGCTATCCATGTCACCCCGTACCTTCTTTATATTCAGGTGTGAAAAGGTGTGGGACTGGATACTGAAACCGTTTATTTTCAATTCTTCGAGCTGGCTCCATGTCATAGTGGAATTATGGCCGACATCGAGCGGGTAGACAAAAAGGGTTGCGGTGAATCCATAGGACTTCAGTATTTCATAAGCCTTGTCGTAAAACGACCGATGTCCGTCATCTATCACGATGACAATGGAGCCGGGAGAGGGGAATGGAGCCTTGCCCTGATAGGCATCAACAAGTTGCGCCAGGGGTATGACATTGAATCCGTTCTCTTTTATCCACGCCATCTGGCTCTTGAATTCATCAACGGTGACAGTAGTAGTGGTAGACGACGTTACGGCAAAACGGTGATAGAGGAGGATGGGAACACCGTGCCCCTTTTTTTCGGGCAAAGGGGCCGATCCTGACGGAAATGCCGAAAACAGAGTCATCAGGATGGCAAAAATGGAAGGGAAAGCCAGATGTTTCAGTAAATAATCGGGTTTCATAACCTCATTTCATTCTGTCTGTTCAGGTCAGATAGTTGATAATACGTGTTATTTATTATCTTTGCCAGCAAATTATGGTATAAAATCTATTTTCAGCGTGACAATATAAAACCTTGTACGGGTCAAAATAAGTCATGCGATTTTGGACAGTTTTACCCAGGTCATGTCTGCTGTCAATGAAAAGATCGGCCTATTGAGGGAAAAACATGAAATATGGCAATACGTTAAAAGCTCTCGCACATTTTGACCAATACCAGCAGTCTTTCCTCGACGACGTGATCTCTCTGATAAAGGTTCCCAGCGTCAGCTTTGCCGGATTCGACAGGGCTCAGGTGCAGGCAGCGGCCCAGCTTGTGGAGAAACAATGCCGTGATGCCGGGCTTGCAAACGTCAGACTGTTGAAGGAGGGGAAGGGCTATCCCGCCGTCTATGGAGAATGGACTCTGGCAAAAGGGAAACCGACGGTCCTTCTCTATGCCCATTACGACGTCCAGCCACCGGGTAGAGAGGCGCTCTGGAAGTCGCCGCCTTTTGAGCCTGAGGTACGGAAGGAGAGGCTCTACGGCCGAGGGAGCGCCGACGACAAGGCCGGCGTAGGAGCCCATCTGGCGGCTATTGCGTCGTATCTCCATTCGTCCGGCTCGCTTCCCGTCAATGTCAAAGTCCTGTTCGAAGGGGAGGAGGAAGTTGGCTCCACAAGCCTGCCCAGGCTCATCGAGCGGAACCGGAACCTCCTTGCTGCGGACGTCCTCGTGATCGCCGATACTGTCAATCTCGATACGGGGATTCCATCGCTGACCGTTGCCCTTCGCGGGTTGGTCACGGTAAAGGTAGAAGTGCGGGCCTTGGCGCACAGCGTCCATTCCGGTCTTTGGGGCGGTCCCCTTCCCGATCCGGCTCTGGCCCTCAGCAAGATGCTGGCAGGGCTGGTGGACAAGCAGGGGAGACCTGCGGTTAAAGGGCTCATGAAGCGGGTGCGTCGGACGACGAAACGGGAATTGGCCGAGATAGAGGCCCTCCCTTTTCACGAAGGGCTCTTTCGTGAGCAATCCGGGATTATTGCTCCGGCGGCCATCACCGGGGGCAGCGCCCCGGCCTATGCCAAGATGTGGTACCTGCCCTCCATTGCGGTCAATGCTATCGAGGTAAGCAGCCGTAGCCAGGCGGCAAACATTATCAGCGATGTAGCCTGGGCGCGGCTGGGCATAAGGACCGTCGCCGACATGGACCCCGATGAAACACTGGAGCTTCTTAAGGCGCACCTAAGGAAACATGCGCCCTGGGGGGTGGAGGTAGCCATTGAACCCGAACCCAGTGCCACATGGTGGCGCACCGACGAAAATACCCCTGCCTTCCGTGCGGCCATGCGGGCGCTGGAAAAGGGGTACAAGCGCCCGGCGGTAAAAGTCGGATCCGGGGGCTCCATTCCGCTGGTGGCGCTGCTGACGGAAGCCCTGGGAGGGATACCGGCGCTGCTGGTCGGGGTGGAGGACCCATATTCCAACCCGCACTCCGAGAACGAGAGCCTGCATATCGAGGACTGGAAGAAGGCCTGTCGCAGCCTGATCCACCTCTTCGATGAACTTGCAGGCAACCCGTAACCTCCCTTGTAAGACCCTGGCCGTTGTGATACTTTTCTGAACCATGAGCCGACCCGCACAAAAACCTGAATTGCTTGCCCCGGCAGGGGATTTCGAAAAGCTCAAGACCGCCGTCCACTACGGCGCCGACGCCGTCTATCTGGGCGACAGCCGCTTCAGCCTTCGCGCCATGACCGGCAACTTCGACGCCGACGGCATTGCCGGGGCCATTGCCTGGTGCCGCGAGCGGGGGGTAAAGACCTACGTCACCGCCAATATTTTCCCGCATAATGAAGATATCCCGGCCCTTCGCCAACATATCGGCCTGCTGGGTGAGCTGAAACCCGACGCCGTAGTGGTCTCCGACGCCGGTACCGTAGGCGTAATCAAGGAGGTTGCCCCCCGCCTGCCGTTTCATATCAGCACCCAGGCCAACATCACCAACTGGATGAGTGCCCGCTTCTGGCAGGACCTTGGCGCTTCGCGCATCGTACTGGCCCGGGAGCTTTCGCTGAAAGAGATCCGGGATATCCGCCAGAAGGCCACCCTGGAACTGGAGGCCTTCGTCCACGGCTCCATCTGCATCTCCTATTCGGGGAGGTGCTACCTGAGCAGCTTCATGGCGGACCGCAGCGCCAACAGCGGCGAATGCACCAATTCCTGCCGCTGGAACTACTATCTGGTCGAGGAGAAGCGCCCCGGCGAGTATTTCCCCATCATGGAGGACGACCGGGGGACCTACGTCATGAGTTCCCGCGACCTCTGTACCATCGAGCATGTCCCGGAGCTCATCGAGGCCGGTATCGACAGCTTCAAGATCGAGGGGCGCATGAAGGGGATCAACTACGTGGGTGGCGTGGTCAAGTCGTACCGCGAGGCCATCGACAGTCATTTTGCCGGTGACAGCGGCCCCGTATCCCAGGACCGCTGGCTACGGGAACTCGACATGGTCAGCAGCCGGGGCTACACGCAGGGAATGTACTTCAGCAGACCCGACAGCAACGACTACAATTTCGACAAATCTTCCTATCGGATGAGCCATGACCTGGTTGGAGTAGTGAAAGAAATAGTTGATGGGTACGCAGTTATCCTGTTGAAATCGAAACTGTCGATTGGTGACACCATCGAGTTTCTCAGCCGGGGCGCAGGGGACAGCCGGGTCGTCCTGACCGAGATGGTCGACGAAGAGGGGGTCCAAAAAACCCTCGGTAAAAACACCGAGATCGTCCGCATCCCTGTCCCTCCATATGTCCGCCCCAATGATCTGATTCGAAGGGAGAAGGTGGCCCATGCTGCGTGAACTGCGACTGCGCAACATCGCCGTCATAGAGGAGGCGACCCTGTCGCCGGGGGAGGGACTTACCGTCCTTACCGGTGAAACCGGCGCGGGCAAGTCGATCGTGGTCGATGCCCTCGAACTGGTGCTGGGGGGGAGAGGAAGTTCCGACCTCATCCGCAGCGGGTGCGAGGATGCCTCTGTAGAGGCCGTATTCAGTATCGCGCCCGGCTCACCTGCCCTGGCACGGCTCGGGGAGATGGATATCGAGGCCTCGGATGAGCTTATTGTTCGCCGCATCATCAGCTCTTCCGGGCGCAATCGCGCCTATATCAACGGAACCCTCGTCAACATCTCCACACTGGCCGAGATCACCGGGCGGCTGGTCGACATCCACGGCCAGCATGAACACCAGTCACTCCTCAGTGCCGATGTCCAGCGGGAACTCCTCGATGCCTTTGCCGGAATAAAGGGGGACGTCGCAGCCTTCGCCACGAAGTACCAGGGCTATGCCGAAACCCGTACCCGGCTCAGCCGACTGAAGGAATCGGAACAGGATCGATTGCAGCAAAAGGACTACCTTGCCTTTCAGATCGAAGAGATATCCTCGGCAGGCCTCACGCCGGGGGAGGATACGGCACTCGAAGAAGAGCAGCGGCTCCTCGCCAATGCCGAGCGGCTTGGCCTGCTGGCAGAAGAGGCCTATGGGGCGCTCTACGAGGGGGATGCCGAGAGCGGCGCCTCAATCCTGAAGGGGCTCAAGAAGGTAGCGGCCAGCCTGGAGACCCTCGCAGAGTTCGACAGCAACTTGAAAGATGCCTCTGAAAGTGCCCGTAGTTGCATGGTAATTGCCGAAGAGGTCGCCCTTGCCGTCAGGGGCTGCCGCGACAGGATTCAGCTCGATCCCGAACGGCTCGAAACGGTTATGGGCCGACTCGATCTTATACGGAAACTAAAGAAAAAGTACGGGGAGACCCTGGAAGCCATCCTTGAATGCCTGGCCAACGCCGAGAGGGAATTGGCACAGATCGATACTTCATCCGCTGAAATAGCTCAACTCGAGGCCGAAATAGCTGCACAGGAGGCAACTCTTCTGAAAGACGCCGAGAGGCTGAGCCAAAAGAGGAGAGAGGCCGCAGCGACTCTGGAACAGCGCGTGATAACCGAACTGGCCGACCTCAGCATGGCACACGCCCGCTTCGAGGTCGCCTTTGCAGCCATAGAGGCAGAGGAAAAGGCCAGGCGGCTCACCGCCACCGGCCTCGACAGGATCGAGTTCCTTATAGCCCCGAACCCCGGCGAGTCGCTGAAACCTCTCTCCAAAATTGCCTCAGGGGGGGAAATATCCCGATCCATGCTGGCCTTCAAGGCTATACTGAGCGGTGACGATGCCGTGCCGACCCTGATCTTCGATGAGGTCGATGCAGGAATCGGTGGGCGCGTGGCAGACACCGTAGGTGAAAAACTTAAAGCTATCTCTGAGAAACACCAGGTTATCTGCGTGACACATCTCGCACAGGTAGCCGGGTACGCAGCGCATCATTTCCATATAAGCAAGAAGGTTGCTGACGGAAGGACTTTTACCAGCGTAAGACAATTGAACGCGGCCGAGCGGGTTGAGGAGATTGCCCGAATGCTGGGAGGGAAAGAAGAGACCGCTTTAAGACATGCGGGGGAGATGCTGGCCCGGGGATGATCTTTCTTTTGGACAATTATTTGACATAATATATCTTATGGGAATTATCATGATGGACTGCTATTCGATAAGCCTTAGAATTGCTTCAGGATTATAGCCGCGTACTACATCCGAACCAATTCTGGTCAACGGAACTCCCCGGCCGCCCAGCTCTTTATAAACCCTGTGGGCCTTCTCGTCCTTTTCGATATCGTATCGCGTATATGGAATCTTTTTGGCATCCAGAAACGCCTCCAGCTTTTTGCAGTAGGGACACCACGAGGTTACAAAGACTTCCAGCGTCTTTGAGGTGACTTCCCTCTTCCGAGGTTCTTCTTGTTGAGAAGGCTTCGCCTCGGGATTGGCCAGCGGCGGTGTTGCAATCTGAGGAGCCACATTGATTTGGGGCAGCGGCTTGGCATCCTTGAGCTGGCTTCTGTATTTGGGCGGGACCAACGAGAGATCGTCGACATAATGAAGCGCTCCGGTATCGTCGGTATACCGATATGCCTCAGCCCAGGAGGAGCTCGCAGACAATATTAAATTAAGCGCGAATGCACTGATAATCACCTTATGTATTTTCATCTAAACACCTTTATATATCCAAGTGTATCCCAATGATAATAAAGCATATACTAAGTTCACTGACGGGCCTGTCGCAATTGAACCCGTTGTATCTTCTCTGCCACTTCTTTTCCCTGCAGGATCGCATCTTCCATCGACCCATAGATCCATGCCCCATAGCGGCCTACTGAAAAGATGCTTAGAGATTCCAGCCAGCTGAATGCCTCAGGCAGAACCTTCTGGCGATGTCGGTCGTAGACGACATAGGCGTAAGGTATGTCGACGATATCGGTGGCAATGACGTTATCGTCAGGGGTTAGCATGCCAGATTTCACAAAATCCTTTAAGACTATTTCGAGGGTCTGCTGATGGTCCAGCGGGTTCTCCGGCATGTGGGCTACTTCTATGTACATGGTGCTTGTCCCGGCCGGGGCGACGGATCTGGAGAAGTTGGACGAGAACCCGACACGGTAGAACGGGAACTCCGGCTCGGGGATATAGAACCAGTGTCGCCCATCGCCGGCCCCTTCCCTGGCTATGCCAATGTTTATGTCGAGGAGTGAGGTGCAACTGAGTTTACACACGGCATCGGCCAAGGCGTCGGGAACTCCTTCAATGATTTTAAACAACTCTTTGAGCGGCAGGGTCGAGACGAGAGAGTCATAATGCTCCGTCGTACCGTCACTGAAATGGACAGTCCGGCGAACCGGGTCTATCCGCATGGCCTCTTTGTTTTTCTGTATCCCCGAAACCTGCGATGCCAGCGCTTTTGGCAACAGCTCGATACCCCCCTGAACAGGGTACATGAAGGTGGGGTTGTAGCCAAAGGCGCGGTTGTTAAGCCCCAGCGCACCATTGATTACCTCTTCGGGCTCGGGCCGGGGCACGGACCAGCTTACCCAGTCGGCGGTCATGTCGGCGGCCTTCGTCTGCCACAGCTTCTCGTTGTACGGAAACATGAAGTGCCTGGCGT
>JAOUDF010000233.1 GCA_029859385.1 Nitrospirota bacterium | reverse complement strand
AGGTGGGCAGGGTTATCGCCCCGTCGTCGGTAGCCGGTCTTCAGGTTGGATTTGAGGACGGCAAAAACGTTGTTTCAGCCCGTGTGAAGATACGGAGAGATCAACCGCTTTCAGAAGAACAGAAGCGCTGGATTCAACAGATCGTGGTATCAGAGTTTACCCTCCCGACGGAGGTAACGATCGAGACGGTCCCCTTTGTCAGGCCTCTTGTTTTCAAAAAAGGGGAGACAAAACTGAACGAAGAGATGGAGCAGGAGTTTTCGGTGCTGAAGGATGTTTACAAGAAGGAACCCAGAACGAATTTTGCACTGGAGGGCCGCCCCGAGGCCGGTACCGTCACTGCGAAGAAAGAGATGAGGCAGCGGCTTTCGGCCGCGAAGTCGCTCATGGTTGAAAAGCTTGGGATACCGGAAGACCGGATTGCTGTATCAATACGCAAGAGAGAGACGTTGCCGACTGTCAGGGTGACCGTGACGGGTTCGGCGCGGGAGGTACGACCCTAGGTCCGGCAGGCAACCGGACACATTGCATAAACTGTCAGAGGAGACAGAATGACAACCGGCTTAGAGCATGCCGACATCGTTGTAGGAATCCCCAGCTACAACAACGCCGCCACCATTGGCCATGTGGTCAGGGCGGTGGACGCGGGTCTCCACAAGTATTTTCCTGACAAGAAGGCGGTGATCGTCAATTCAGACGGCGGCTCCAAGGATGGAACGCCCGACGTGGTGAAGAACACCTCTCACGATCACGCCACCATATTTCTCGCCCACAAGGTTTTTCCCGTCCACAAGATGAGCATTCCCTATACCGGTCTCCCGGGGAAGGGGAGCGCCATCCGCGCCATCATGGAGACCGCCGTCGACATGGGGGCTACCGCCTGCGCCGTGGTCGACTCCGACCTCCGGAGTATTACCCCGGAATGGATCGAGCTCCTGCTCTCGCCGGTCATCAAGAACGACTTCGATTTCGTCGCACCTCTTTACGAGCGACACAAGTTCGACGGCACCATCACCAATTCGATCGTCTATCCGATGACGAGGGCCCTCTACGGAAAGAGTATACGGCAGCCCATTGGCGGCGAATTCGGTTTCTCCGGCAAGCTGGCCGAGTTCTACCTGAAACAGGATGTCTGGCAGACCGACGTTGCCCGGTTCGGCATCGACATCTGGATGACCACCGAGGCAGTGGCCAACAACTTCAAGGTATGCCAAGCCTACCTTGGGGCAAAGATCCACGACCCCAAGGACCCCGGCTCGGACCTGAGCAGCATGCTGGTGCAGGTGGTGGGATCCCTCTTCGGCCTGACCGAGAAGCATGCCCACCATTGGAAACTGGTCAACAGCTCGGTTGAAGTGCCCACCTTCGGCTTCCGTTATTATGTGGGCCTGGAGCATGTTAAGGTCAATGTGGCACGGATGCTTGGCATCTATCGGGAAGGGGTGAAGGATCTGGCCGATATCTGGGTTGAAATCATCGGTCAGGGCGACTATGGCCAGTTGAAGGAAATGGCGGCGATGCCGGATGATGCCTTCAGGTTTCCACTCCCGCTCTGGACCAGCATCATTTATGACTACTGCATTGCCCACCATAAGAGAAAGCTGCCCGAGGGACAGCTGATAAAGACGCTGACACCGCTCTATCTCGGCAAAACGGCGTCGTTCGTACTTGAAGTGATCGACATGGAGCAGGCCGAAGCGGAAGCAGAGATCGAGAAGCTTTGCCTGGAGTACGAGAAGGGCAAAAAGCACCTTGCCGACAACTGGTCGTAATGCGGCGAGGCGAGGTACATGGGCGGGTAAAGGCGTGCCCGCCGACTGACTGACTTTACAGGAGGTATGTCATGGAAGAGTTTGTTAGTCTCATTCTGGACCCGATAGCAGAGGTATTTGCACGGTTCAAGTTGTTTTTTCCGAATTTTCTGGCAATGCTGGTCATCATCGGTCTCGGCTTTCTCCTGGCGTGGGCGGTGAAAGCCGGCCTTGTCAAGGTGCTCACCGCCGTGAAATTCGACGCGTGGTGCGACAGGGCGGGGTTCACCAACCTCATGCGAAAAGGTGACCTGTGGGCCAAACCGTCGGAGGTGACGGGGGTCGTCCTCTACTGGTTCCTGGTCATCATATTTATCATGGTCGGGCTCAATGCGCTGAATATCCCGGTCATAGACAACCTGGTGTCGGAGTTTTTCCTCTATCTGCCACGGATTTTTTCGGCCTTGCTGATTCTGCTCGTGGGCTACATGGTGGCGGGTTTCTTCAGCCGGGCGGTGCTGATCGCGGCGGTGAACAGCGGCTATCCCTTTGCGAAAGTACTTGCGGAAGCGGTACGTCTTTTGCTAATTGTACTTATACTGGCCATGGCGCTCGAACAACTCAACGTCGCTCCGAGCATCGTGGTAGCTGCATTTTCGATCATCTTCGGCGGTATCGTCGTAGCGCTGGCCATATCTTTTGGGGTCGGGGGTATTGAGTCTGCCAAGAGGATGATAGAAAAGAAAGATAAAGAGAAAGAACGCGATATCGAGCACATCTGATTTGACGCTCTCGTCAAACGGTCGCAAATAGCGGCCAGGTAAGGAAAGGAGGGTACGTGAAGAGAATTGTTCCGGTGATTGTTCTCGCGGTTGCCGCAATCGGCATGCTGGATTTCAATCTCGACAAATTCAGTGAGACGTCTCAATCCGAAGCAGTTCAGAAGACGAAACCCGAAGAACAAAAGAGTGATTTCAGGGTGATCGAAGGTGTAATTGAATCGGGAGAAACCCTCTACTCTCTGTTCAAGCGTTACAGCCTCGACACAGCGGATATCCTGAAGATGAGAGAGGCCTCCGCCAGTGTCCACAAGCTGCGCTATATGGTCGCCAACCGCCCTTACAAGCTGATCGTTGATGAGCACAACCGGGTCCAATCCTTTGAATATACGATCGACGATACCTTTCTTCTCAGCGTTGCGAGGGATGACAAGAAGTTTACCGCCCGCAAGATAGAAATACCGTACGAGCGACGGACCGGCCAGGTGACCGGAGTAATCAACGACAACCTGATCTCTTCCATGGGAGAAGGGAAGGAGAACCTTCGTTTGGCGCTGGACCTCTCGGATATTCTGGCTTGGGATGTCGATTTTACATCGGATATCAGGGTGGGCGACAGCTACAAGGTGATCGTCGAGGAGCTGCATGAAGGGGGACAGTTCAGAAAATACGGCAATATTCTTGCCGTGGAGTTCATCAACAATGGCATGGTCTATAAGGCCTTCAGGTTTGAGAACAATGGGAAGGCTGATTATTTCGACGAAAACGGGCACTCGCTGAGAAAGGCGTTTCTCAAGGCACCGCTGAGCTTCAGGCGGATAAGTTCCGGTTATTCGAAAGGCCGTTTTCACCCCGTCTTGAAGAAGTATCGCCCCCATCATGGTATCGACTACGCTGCCGCAACCGGAACACCGGTATCGGCCATTGGTGACGGGACGGTAATTTTTGCAGGCAAGAAAGGGGATTACGGGAAACTGATCATTGTGAAACATGCCAACGGATACAAGTCGTACTACGGCCATCTCTCTCGCTTCGGTAAAAGTATAAAGGGCGGAGTAAAGGTAGCGCAAGGGCAGACCATTGCCGCTGTGGGTTCCACCGGCCTCGCAACAGGCCCCCATCTGCACTTTGAGATGCGGGTCAACAACCGGCCTGTCAATCCGGTGAGCATACGGACTGCCAAGGCCAGACCTGTTCCGGCGAAGGCTATGGGCGAATTCATGACGGTAAGGGCGAGACTGGCGGAACAGCTGGACTCGATCCCTGCGGCGACTGCAGTTGCTTCCGGGGATTCGGCGATAACGGACAAGAGGAGATCTGATGGCGTATGATTTCAAGACTATTGTTGTTCCACTCATAACTCTCGGTGTTGCAACGGCCCTGCTCTTCACGGTGCGAGGCCTCCTTTTCAGGTTTCTCCATAAATGGTCTGAAACCACCCACAACAAGCTCGACGACATCATCATCGCCGGGATCAAGACACCCTCGATCTTCTGGATCGTGGCTGTCGG
>JAOUDF010000232.1 GCA_029859385.1 Nitrospirota bacterium | reverse complement strand
GAGACGGCACAGTCAGCAGGCCAGGCCCTGGGAGACATCCTCAAGGCGGTGGAAGAAACCAACGCCCAGATCAAGCGTATCGCCACGTCGGTAGAGGTGGTGAGCAGGAACTCGAAGGAACTGGTGGGCACCATGTCGAGTATCTCGGCGGTAACGGAGGAGACGACGGCTGCTGCCGAGGAGATGTCGGCTACCAGCACCGAGGTGGTGCGCATCATCGACGGCATCGCCGGAATCGTGGAGAGCAATGCTGCCATGGCACAGGAGATGGCTGCCAGCGCCGACGGTGTTGCCACTGATGTGCAGACCATTTCCAGCATCTCCGAGTCGAACGCGGCGGCTGCGGAAGAGGTATCGGCTTCTGCCGAGGAGCAGTCGGCGTCGGTGGAAGAGATGGCCGCCAGCGCACAGTCTCTGGCGGAGTCGGCGACCAATCTTCAGGCGATGGTGAACAAGTTCAAGGTGTAGTAATTCGTTGATTTTGCAAGAAACACGCAGTCAGTGCCGGATGGGTGATCCGGCACTGATTCGCGTGTTTTTTTTTGTGGTAAAGTTACAGGGTGAATTGTCGATACATATGATTCCAATTACTATTCATGTTTCTCAACGACGAGGTATTACAGGTTCCTAACCCCCTAAAAGGCAGGTGGTGAATGAGGAAACATATCTTTGTATCGCTTGCGGTACTGGGAGTGGTGTTCTTCGGGTTTGCCGATGTTTACGCGGACGAGATTGCCGATCTTAAGGAGATGCTGAAGAAGCAGAGTGAAATCATCCAGCAGCTTCAGAAGCGTTTGGAGCAGGTGGAGCAGCGGCAGGCTCCGGCAACTCCGAGACCTACGGCAGCCGAGCATAAGGGCGCCGAAGAGAAGGGCGGCGCTACCCTCTCCGACAGGCTGGCGGCGGTGGAGGAGAGAGTAAAGGCAATGCCCGAACTGCCGGGAGGGATAAAGATATCGGGCCTGCTCGACACGTCGTACACCTATAACTTCAACCGCCCCGACAACTATTATGTGGGCGGCACTCGATACACCGATAAGAACCGCAAGAACAGCTACCGGGTCTTCGACACCGAGGCCGACAGCTTCAATGTCGACCTCTTTGAACTGGTTGTGGAGAAGCCGCTGGCGGAGAAGGGCGACGCCGGTTTCCGGGTCGACCTCAACGTCGGCGAGACACCCAACGTGCTTGACGGCGGCAGCGACGACTTCGAGTTTCAGCAGGCCTATGTTACCTGGCGGGCGCCCATCGGCAACGGCCTCGACATATCGCTGGGCAAGTTCGTGACCCTGCTGGGGGCCGAGGTGATCGAGGCGCCGTTAAACTACAACATCTCCCGTTCCTATCTTTTCGGGTATGCCATCCCCTTCACCCACACCGGCGTAAGGTTCCAGTATCCGGTCAACGACCTTCTCTCCGTCACCATGGGGATCAACAACGGCTGGGACAACGAGACCGACAACAACCACGCCAAGAGCATCGAGGGGCAGCTCGCCTTTAACTTCAGCGAGAGGTATCAGCTCTTCGTCAACGGCATTTACGGGGCGGAGCAGGACGATAACAGCGGGCGTAAGCGGGGCGTCATTGACCTGGTGGCGGTGCTCAAGCCCGTCGACAAGCTCACGCTGGTGCTCAACTACGACTACGGCGACGAGCAGGATGCCTATACCGACTCCGGCACCGCGGCGCTCAGGCGGGCCAACTGGCAGGGGTTCTCGGCCATCGCCAACTACGACTTCACCGAAAAGTTCAGCCTTGCGGCCAGGGCCGAGTACTTCAGTGACGATGACGGCTACCGGCTCAATAGTTCAAGGCCCAGCGGCGTTGCCTCCTTCGAGGGCCGGTCGATCGAGATGGAGGAGTACACCCTGACGGCCCAGTATCGCCTCACTCCGAGCATGGCAGTTCGAGCCGAGATCAGACTGGACAAGTCCGATGAAGACATCTTCGTCGACGAGAAGAAGCTGGAAGACAACCAGGTGACGGGAGCGCTCGAGTTCTATTACCGGTTTTAAGGTATGTTGTGCCGTGAAATGTGGAAAAGGAGCTGACTATGAGCGCAATTACACAAATTCAACACGAAGACAAGATCGTCTGCTTTACGCTGGCACACGAGATGTTCGGCGTGCCGATCTCCATGGTACACGAAATCATCCGGCCGGCAGCCATAACCGCGATGCCCCGTTCTCCCGATTACGTCAAGGGGGTACTGAACCTGAGAGGGAAGATCATTCCCGTGGTCGACCTGCGCAAGAGGTTTGGCCTGGAAGAGGCTGAAGAGACCAAAGAGACGCGCATCGTGGTGGTGGGTGTCGGCGGTCTGACGGTAGGCATGGTGGTGGACGGCGTCTCGGAAGTTCTTCGTATCCGCGCCGAAGATATTGAGCCCCCCTCACCGATAATTGCAACTGTTGACTCCGAATATATTCGTGGAGTAGGGAAGGTCGAGGGGCGGCTCATAATATTGCTCGACACTGAAATGATACTGTCGCACCAGGACAAGGAACATCTCAGTCTGGCAGCCAATGACTCCGTCAAGGATTTGATTGAATAACACAATAAACAGTTCGACCAAACGGGAGACGCGCCATGATTAAAAACATGAAGATAGGAACACGACTAATAGCGGCATTTTTGATAGTAGCGGGCATAGCGCTGGTCATTGGTTTGGTTGGCCTGTCGGGCAGTGCCAAACTGGGTCATGATGTCAGCGAAGTGGGCGACGTAAGGCTCCCCAGCATACTGGGTCTGGAGATCGTGAACGAGGCCCAGACCGCCATACAACGGGGGGAGAGAAGCGGTATCATTACGATGTTTACCGATAACGACAAAGAGTTCGAAGGGCAACAGAAAAGGGTGAATGATGCATGGACGAGGGCAGAGAATGGCTGGAAGATATACGAGCCCCTTCCCCAGACGCCCGAGGAGGCCGAACTCTGGAAGCAGTTTGTCCCTGCCTGGGAGGCCTGGAAGAAGGAGAGCAACAAGGTCCTTGAACTGGTGGAAAAATTCCATGCCAGCAATGACAAGGTGATGGAGGAAAAGTTAAGGGCCGAGGCCCTGGCCGCCACCTACGGCCCTGCCCGCGACACGTTCAGTAAGGCCGAGGACCTTTTGGGCAAGATCATCGACATCAATGTAAAGGTTGCTGAAGAGTCCAAGAAAGAGGCTGCCGCGACGATCTCAACCGTCAGGACCACCATCATTACGGCGATTGTAGTAGGTATTGCCCTGGCTCTGTTCCTTGGCTTCTACATTTCCTCATCAATCAAGAAGCCGCTGAACAAGGCGGTGGAGGCAGCCACCACCGTGGCCAACGGCGACCTTACGGTGCATATCGAGGTTGATTCGAAGGACGAGACCGGTCAGTTGCTGGCGGCCATGAAGAAGATGGCCGAGGACCTGCGGGAGGTGGTGGGAAAGGTATTGCAGACTGCCAATCAGGTGGGCGACCAGAGCAAGCAGCTTTCATCGGCAGCGGGCCAGGTGGGCCAGGCCTCGGGGCAGGTGGCAGGGGCCATCCAGCAGGTAGCCAGTGGAGCCTCGGAGCAGACCAAGACCGTGGGCAAGGTGACCGATTCGGTAGAGGGTTTGAAGAACGCGGTAGACCAGGTGGCGAAGGGGGCATCTGCTCAGGCCCGCGACGTCGCCAACGCCAACACACGTATCCAGGCTCTGTCGCAGGCGGTGAACCAGGTGGCCAACGGCTCCCAGGAGCAGAGCCGGAGCGTGACGTCGGCGGCCCAGGCGGTGCAGGAAGTAACGTCGAACATCGACGATATTGCCCAGGGCGCCAAGAAGGTAGAAGCCGCCTCCACCGAGGCGCAGCAGACCGCCAACAGTGGGGCAGTGTCGGTGCGTAACGCCATCGCCAGCATGGACAAGATACGTAAGGTGGTTGACGTCTCCGGCGGGAAGATCGAGGAGCTTGGGGTCAACAGTCAGCAGATCGGTGAGATTATCCAGGTGATCGACGAGATCGCCGACCAGACCAACCTGCTGGCCCTCAATGCGGCCATCGAGGCAGCCCGCGCCGGAGAGCACGGCAAAGGTT
>JAOUDF010000231.1 GCA_029859385.1 Nitrospirota bacterium | reverse complement strand
AACGGAAGAGCAGGCCCTTGAAGAAGGACTCAGGCAGGCGGCGGTGAGCCCGCAGGAGTTTCATGAGCTGGGAGAGCAGGTAGATCAGATGGAGAAGAAACTTGCAACGCTGTCGGAATCGAGGGTGCAGGAGCGGCTGGTGGTGCAGGCCACCAGTGGCGCAGCGGAAGAGTCCCTCCTTCTCGAAGAATCGCTGGACGGTGCTCGTCGCGATCTGGGCGGCGTGGAACATCGCCTCTCGGTTTACGAAAAAGCGGCTGCGGCCCTGGATGAGGCGGTCAGGTCGACCCTTTCTTCGTCGAGAGAGATACTGGAGCGGGAGCTGGCAGGTCACATGGCGGGCATTACCGGTGGAAAATACGACTGGGTGTCGGTGGCGGAGGATGATCTCTCTCTGACTCTTTGCTCCAACGAGAAAGGGGGGCAGGTCCCTGTCGGTCAGTTGAGCAAGGGGACGATGGACCAGCTCTATCTATCCGCCCGCCTTGCCCTGGTGACTATCCTCTTCGGCGGGAAAAAAACACCGGTCATCCTCGACGACCCGCTTCACAGCTTCGATGACAATCGCCTTGCTGGAGCGGTAAGGTTGCTCGACGAGTTTGCGACGGAGCGACAGATTATCCTTTTTACCTGCCACGATCGGTACAGCCGGTTCGGCGGGCGGGTCGTCAGAATATAGACTCGGCGCGAGTTCGCGAAATTGTTGCCGCTTACTTTGCGGTTAATGTGACATATGTCTCATTTTTGGTATTGACAGTGGCAAATCGCTTCAATTAGTATGTACTCCCGCTCGGCAAGAAGGAGTGGAGCCTGAGGGTTGCACGAAGCCCCTTCAGGCAGAGATCATCTTGTACACCTTGATGCGAAAGGTACAACTGGCTAGATGACCCCTGTGACCCCCGGCTACTACGTACCTACCCACTACCTGCCTGTTGCGATGTTTATCGCGGTAGCCGTCGGCTTTGGCGTTGTCAACCTGCTGATCGCCTCCCTCATCCGTCCCAACAAGCCCTATTACGAGAAGCTCTCTCCCTATGAGTGCGGCCTGAACCCGTTCACTGACGCGCGCCAGAGATTCTCCATCCGCTTCTATATCATTACGATGCTGTTTCTGCTCTTCGACGTGGAAACGGTTTTCATGTATCCCTGGGCCATCAACTACCTCAAGCTGGGTATGTTCGGCCTGGTGGAAATGTTTCTGTTTATCCTCATACTCTTTGTCGGGTATGTATACGCCTGGATGAAAGGGGCGCTGGAATGGGATTGATCGAGGATCGCTTCAGAAAGAACACCGTTACCGACCTGGCTGATTTCGGCATAAACTGGTCGCGCAAGATGTCGCTGTGGCCCATGACCTTCGGCCTTGCCTGCTGCGCCATCGAGATGATGGCCACCGGTGCGTCGCATCACGACCTCGACCGTTTCGGCATCGTCTTCCGCGCCTCGCCGCGTCAGTCCGACGTAATGGTGGTGGCGGGCACCCTGACGAAGAAGATGGCCCCGATCCTCAGGAAGGTCTACGACCAGATGCCCGAGCCCCGCTGGGTCATCGCCATGGGAAGCTGCGCCAGCTCCGGCGGCATATTCAACACCTACAGCGTTGTGCAGGGGGTTGACACCATCGTGCCGGTGGATGTCTACGTGCCCGGATGTGCGCCGAGGCCCGAATCGCTGATGTACGGCTTCATCAAGCTGCAGGAAAAGATAGAGAAAGATACCATTGCCAAGAAGGCTTAAAGGGATATGACACAGGAAGAGATTGTAAAGAAGATCGAGGAAAATTTTGAGGAGCAGATCACCGGTGTCTATTATTTCGCCGGACAGGGGAACGTCTCCGTCAAGGCAAAGAAGATACTGGATATCTGCAAGTTCCTCCGCGACGAGCCGGGGCTGGAATTCGACTACCTGGCCGACCTGGCCGGCGCCGACTATCCCGACAGGCCTTATGAAGAGGGGCGCTTCGAGGTGGTCTACAACCTCTATTCGACGAAGCGCAATCACCGAATCCGTATCAAGGTCGGGCTCCCCGAGGACAACCCGGTGGTAGAGTCGGTGGTGGGGCTGTGGGTTACGGCCGACTGGCATGAGCGCGAGGCCTTCGATCTGTACGGCATAAAGTTCAACAACCATCCGAACCTGAAGCGTATACTGATGCCCGACGACTACCAGTGGCATCCGCTGCGCAAGGAATTCCCTGTTCAAGGGTATTGAGAGAGAAATGAGCGATTCAAAAATCCAGAACCTCTACGATCAAAGAAAGCTGTCGCCCTTTCTCGACGATGACGACGAGATAGCACCCGGAGAGAAGCATCTCCACAAGGAGATGATCATCAACATGGGTCCGCAGCACCCCAGTACCCACGGCGTGCTCAGGCTGGTGCTGGAGCTCGACGGCGAAACGATCACCGAGGTCCACCCGCACATCGGCTACCTGCACCGGGGCATCGAGAAGCTGGCGGAGAACCGCAACTACGCCCAGGTCATGCCGCTGACCGACCGTCTCGACTACGTGTCGTCCATGACCAACAACCTCGGCTACGCCGTGGCGGTGGAAAAGCTGATGGACCTGAAGCTTCCCCCCCGGGCCAACTACATCCGCATGATCATGGCGGAGATGTCGCGCATATGCAGCCATCTCCTCTTCCTTGGTTGTCACGCGCTGGATATCGGCGCCATGACGGTCTTCCTCTACTGCTTCCGGGAGCGCGAGTACCTCATCGACCTGTTCGAGCTGATCTGCGGCGCCCGGCTCACCGTCACCTATATAAAGATAGGCGGCGTACGGCGCGACATCAACCAGGAGTTCATCGACAAGCTCTACAAGTTCACCGAAGAGTTCGAGGCCCATATCGAGGAATACGACACCCTCATCCGGGAGAACCGGATCTGGCTCGAGCGTACCGTGGGGATCGGCGTCATCCCGCCCGACGTTGCCATCTCATACGGCCTCAGCGGTCCGACCCTGCGCGGCTCCGGCGTGAACTACGACATCCGCAAGGCAGAGCCCTACTGCGCCTATGACGAGATCGACTTCGAAGTGCCGCTGGGCAAGAACTGCGACACCTACGACCGCTACCGCTGCCGCGTCGAGGAGATGAGGCAGAGCAACCGGATCATCCGGCAGTGTCTCGACAAGCTGCCCAAGGGGTCGATCCAGACGGAAAACCCGAAGGTCGTGCTGCCTCAGAAGGACATGGTCATGAGGGACATCGAGCATTTGATCCACCAGTTCTACCTGGTGATCAAGGGCTTCAGCATACCCAAGGGCGAAGTCTACAGCGCCACCGAGGCGCCGAAGGGTGAGCTGGGTTTCTACATCGTAAGCAACGGGACCAACATGCCGCACCGCGTAAAGGTCCGCGCCCCGTCGTTCGTGAATCTTGAGGTCCTGCCGTATATGTCGAGGGGACATCTGCTGGCTGACATTATCGCCTGCATCGGCACGCTGGATATCGTGCTGGGCGAGTGTGACAGGTAGGAGAAGCAGGCTGAAGGTTTTGAGGCTGAAGGCTGAAGGTAAACCGGAAATAGTCTGTATCTAAAGAGGAAAACAGTGGCGCTTAAATTCTCAGAAGCAACCCTGAAGAAGGTCGACGAGATCATCGCCCGGTATCCCAACAAGGCATCGGCGTTGATGCCGGTGCTGTACCTGGCGCAGGACGAATTCGGGCATATCTCCGACGAGGCCAAGATGTATGTGGCCGACCTGCTCGACCTGCCGCCGGCCAAGGTCTATTGCGTATCGACCTTCTACTCGATGTACAAGAACGAGCCCACGGGTCGGCACCTGATCCAGATATGCACCAACCTGTCGTGTTCGCTGCTGGGGGCCGAGCACCTGCGGGACTACATGTGCAACAAGCTTGGGATAGAGCCGGGCGGCACCAGCAACGACGGCAAGTTCTCGCTGGTGACCATGGAGTGTCTCGGTGGCTGCGGTACCGCGCCGGTCATGATGGTCAACCGTGACTACTACGAGAACCTGAACGAAAAATATAT
Organism: Nitrospirota bacterium; assembly: GCA_029859385.1. Taxonomy (GTDB): domain Bacteria; phylum Nitrospirota; class JAOUDF01; order JAOUDF01; family JAOUDF01; genus JAOUDF01. The sequence goes on along the minus strand of JAOUDF010000231.1, from coordinate 89 downwards.
CGACGATATTCTGAACAAATACGATTAATGTAGGGGCGCAATTCATCGCGCCCAAACTTACAAAAAACAGAGACAAATGCAGCCCATTC
>JAOUDF010000230.1 GCA_029859385.1 Nitrospirota bacterium | reverse complement strand
CGGCGCCGCCGAGAAGGATAAGCAGTCCAAAGGGGGCCGCCAGCAGGAGTACGCGGCCGAATTCGTGCACCAGTCCATAGGCCTCGGTAAGACGGTCCCCCGCCTGAACCACAAGAAGCCCGCTTTCAATCTTGAAGACACTGGTAACCCAGCGCACCGGCTCACCGGCCGGGCCGATATCCATGGTATCGAAGCGTTCCGATTCGGAAAGGGGAAGTTGCACTTCAGGATAGGCTGTAGAATCCTCAAGGGAAGGCGACCGGACAATCTCCTTGGCGTTCCAGTTAAGGATACGGTAGTAGTGGCCCGAGCGGGGCAGGGCATATTCCCCCTCCGCCACCTCGGAGAGTTCTATCTCGATGTGCAGTTCGTCGACCTCTATGAGGCCCTGGATGAGCTGTGACTTGGAGTGGAGAAGGTTGTCGATCGAACGCAGGACTATGCCGTCGAGACGATTGTGGAGATACCAGGCGGAACCGGCGAGAAAAAACGCCAGGACGATGGAGAGCCAGAGGATGAGCTTGCCTTTGATCGACGTGAGCACTGCCCCTCGTTATTCTTTCAGCATGTATCCCGCGCCCCTTACCGTGTGGATAAGCTTCTTGTCGAAGTCGCGGTCGATCTTTCTTCTCAGGTAGGTGATATAGACATCTATGACATTACTGTCAAGGTCAAAGTTCATGTCGTAGACATGCTCGGAGAGCTCCGTCCGGCTTACCACCTTCCCCTGACGGCTGGCAAGGTATTCGAGGATGTTATACTCTTTGGCCGACAGGGAGACAGGCTGTCCCGCCCTCGACACCTCCCGGGCATCGAGATCTATCTCCAGATCGGCCACCTTCAGTACGGGGCTCGCGCTCCCGGTCTTACGCCGGATGAGGGCCTTGATCCTGGCCACCAGTTCATCGAAATCGAAGGGTTTTGGCAAGTAATCATCCGCACCTGTATTAAGCCCCTTTATCTTGTCCTGTACCGTGTTCTTCGCCGTAAGCATCAGGATCGGCTTCTCGCACTTGTGTTTTCTCAGATGAGCCAGAATGGTAAAGCCGTCGATGGTGGGCAGCATGACATCGAGCACTATGGCGTCGTAGGGGTAGTTTTCCGCCATGAAGCAGCCCTCTTCACCGTCGTGGCTCATGTCGACGCTGAACCCCTCCTCTTCGAGGCCCTGCTTTATGGTTTTCGCCAGATTTTTCTCGTCTTCAACCAGAAGGACCCGCATGGCTGATTACTCCTTTTCAATTCTGTCGCGCGAAAAGTATTTTCTTCCGTGAATCATGGCCGACAACAGGCCGCTCCGCTCACCCAGCTCATGGAGCACCAGACCGCCCATGTGGCAGAAGAAGAAGAACAGTATGAAGGCATATCCCAACTCATGGATCTCTTCTGCCGCGTCACCAAAGCTGTCGACACCCTCGATACCCCAGACATTCTTGATGACCGTACCGGGGAAGACCTCGTACTCCAGCCCGGCCAGGGTAAGCCCCGTCAACACCTGCACGCCGAGCACGATAAACAGCGGCAGATAAAGCAGCGAAGCCAACGGGTTGTGCCCAACGGCAACCGGCGGATGTCCCTTGAATCCGCTCAGGTACCACTTGATATTGGCCCCGATGGCGGCCCAGTGTTCCCGCTTGAAGGAGATCATGTCGCTGAAACGGGCATGTTGATTGCCGATGAACCCCCAGATAATACGGCAACTATAGGTAACCGTGAGGAAATATCCCGCATAGGCATGCAGGAGGGTCAGCTGGTCTTGCAGCAGCTCCTCCGCATCTTCAGAAAGGCCAAGCGACTCCATCCCTTCCATCATGAATATAAGAAGGACAAGGGTTATGACGGTAACGGCATTAAGCCAGTGAAGCACGCGGGTAGGGATATCCCATACCGGGACGGCTACATAGTTACCAGCCTCAACTTGATCTGCGTGACCTTTCCGTAACATTTTGCTCCTCCGGACTTCTGCCGGGAGCGGCATAGAAGCCGCTCCCGGTACGAAATTTACTTCTTGGGTTTGGGGCTTACGATATCGCCGCTGGCCGGGTCGATCTTGACCTTTACCGTCTTACCGTCTGCGGTTTTAACATAGACCTCGAAGAGACCGCGCTCTTTTTCCTTTTTGACCACCTCACCGGGGTAAGCCTTCTGGGCTATCCCCACGGCGTCATCAAGGGTGAGGGCCTTCTTCTCTTCGGCAAAGGCTGCGCCGGTCCCAAGGAGGGCGGTAATCATGGCTATTGCGGCAATTTTCTTAAACATTGTGTTTCTCCTTAATGAGTGGGAGAGTCGCGCTCCCCCGTGGGTAGTGGTTAAAAACCGTATTACAATTTAGCATGAACCTTCATGGCGTCAATGCTGCCTCCTCTTTGCTCCCTGCCTGCCGCCTCCTTTCAGATACGGTGTATTCAATTTCAAGTCCCGCTTTCCTCATCTCTTACTGCTATTTAACGACATTGACCATTAAGACCGAGTTAAAGAGCGGAACCTTTTTTTCTGCATTCCGCCTGCTTTTGAGAATACTTTACGGCATGGCTGATTAAGGGCAGGTTAAGATTTTTAAGAAATTTGGACTTGAATAATAGGGATGAGTCTTATATATTTAGGTCAATTCCTACCAATTAAGTGTGGTTTGAAAGGAGCAGTCATGTATAGCGATAAGGTAATGGACCATTTCGCCAATCCCAGGAATGTCGGCGATATCTCGGATGCCGATGGCGTGGGGATGGTTGGAAACGCCTCCTGCGGCGATATAATGAAGCTTTACATCAAGATCGAGGACGACAAGATCGTCGACGCCAAGTTCAGGACCTTTGGCTGCGGCGCCGCCATCGCCACCAGTTCCATGGTGACCGAGCTGGTCATTGGCAAAACGGTGGAAGAGGCCATGAGCATCTCCAAGGAGACGGTGGCAGAGGCCCTCGATGGACTTCCCCCGGTAAAGATGCACTGCTCCAACCTGGCCGCCGATGCCCTCATGGCCGCCATCGACGAATACGAGTGCAAAAAGGCCGGCCACTGCCCGTCGGTACGTAACCGTATCGACGACCACGACCATCATCACCATCATGCTCATGATGAAGACGAGGATGAATAAATTTCCTGCTATATCAAAACTGAAAAGGGAAGGCTTTTGGCCTTCCCTTTTTTATTGGTCGATGCCTATCTGGGGCCTGACCTTCCCGAAGATCCCCAGCACCTCTTCCGAGTAGTCCTTCCCCCGCTCGTAGACATAGAGCGGCGGCAACACCTTCAGGTCCCGGCCGCCCTCCTTTTTGGCCTCCACCATCACCATCTTCGCCTCGGAATCGCGGTATGAGTGAATGAAGCGGATTCGCTTCGGCTCCAGCTTTTCACGCCGGAGTGCGTCAATCAGGTCCGACAGGCGTGATGCCAGATAAATCACGTTAAAGAAGCCACCGTTTTTAAGCAGATAACGCGCGGCCTTCGCCATCACGTCGATCCCGCCCCGTATCTCATGTCGCGCCACCGCCCGCTCGTCGTCGGGGCTTATCAGGCCTGTGGTGCTTTTCCGGTACGGCGGGTTACAGACAACCCGGTCAATACTCCCCGGCTCGATGATCTTCCCCAGCTTCTTAAGGCCAGCCACATCGGCCTCGACCAGCTGCATCCGGTCTTCCAGCCCGTTAAGCATAATATTCCGATGCGCCATGTCGGCCAGCGACGGCTGAAGCTCCACCGCCCAGACCTTAGTCGACGGAAAGCGCTTCGCCAGCAACAGGGCAATAATCCCGCTCCCTGTCCCCAGGTCTACCACCCGCTCCCTCCCCAGCCGCCGTACAAAATCGGCCAGCAGCACCGAGTCGAGCGAAAAACGGTACCCTTTCACCTTCTGGCAGACCGATACCTCCTTGCCGTGGAACGTGACGGTGTCGAGGGTTTCGTCTGTGCGTTTAAGCGCGGTAGCTGGCATTTCGGTATTCTTTTTCATCCGGCTACTATGCCGAAGCCGCCCATTGGAATGCAAGCCCTTTTCAACTGCAAGGCATGCCATTGAGCGATATCCGTTTATTCTTCAGGGAGCAGGCGGAAACCGTTCAGTTGAACCGGCACTCAAATTGTTGATACGGTTGCCGGATCGTGCTAGTATCTGTTCCTAAATTAAGC
>JAOUDF010000031.1 GCA_029859385.1 Nitrospirota bacterium | reverse complement strand
ATGCCTGAGCGAGTTGAAGGTGGAGAAGAGCAAAAAGAAGATAAGGGCCACGGTGAGCGGCACAATGACGGCGAGCCGCTTCATGGCCCGCTGCTGGTTCTCGAAGGCGCCGCCCCACGTCACGTAATATCCCGCAGGCAGCTTGACCTGCGCCCCTAACCTCTGCTGGGCCTCGGCCACGAAGCCGCCAATGTCCCTGCCTTCCACGTTGCACTCGATGACGACACGGCGCCGGGTATTCTCGCGGCTCACCTGTACCGGTCCTTCGGTCAGCCTGATATCGGCCAGAGAGGCCAGGGGTATGCGGGCGCCGCCTGAACCCTTCACGGTGATCCTCCCGATGGCCTCGACGCTGTTTCTGTACTCTTCAGGAAAGCGCACTGCCACCGCAAAACGCCGGTCTCCCTCAAAGACCTCGGTGGCGGTCTTGCCGCCCACGGCGGTCTCGATGACCTCCTGCACGTCGGCTACGTTGATACCGTAGCGGGCTATGCGGCGGCGGTCGATATCCACTTCGAGGTAGGTCTGCCCGGCTACCTGTTCAACCCGCAGGTCGGTGACGCCTTTGACCGGGGAGAGGGCCTTCGCGATCTCGGCCGCCTTTTCGTGGAGGATATCCATGTCTTCGCCGAAGAGTTTTACGGCGATCTGGGATTTTACGCCCGAGATGAGCTCGTCTACCCGCAGCGCGATGGGCTGGGTGACGTTGATCCCTATGCCGGGAACCTTCTCCAGCTCCTCGCGGATCTTTTCCACCAGTTCCTCCTTGGTTCTGGCGGTCTTCCACTGGTCCTTGGGCTTGAGGATGACGATAGGGTCACTGATGTTGGGCCCCATGGGGTCGGTGGCGATCTCGGCGGCGCCTATCTTGGAAACCACCGTCACCACTTCGGGGAACTTCATGAGCACCTGCTGGGTCTTCTTCTCTATCTCCACCGACTCGGTCATGGAGATGTTGGGAAGGCGGATTATCTGGGTGGTGAGTGAACCCTCGTCCAGGGTGGGGATGAACTCGGTGCCCAGGAAGGGGACGAGGGACAGCGTGCCTGCAAAAAGCGCCGCCGCGCCCGACAGCACCGCCTTCCTGTGCCGCATGGTCCAGGCAAGGACGGGGTGATACGCCTGCCTGGCCCAGGTCACGAGGATGCTCTCCTTCTCTTTACCGGCCTTCATAAAGAACGATGCCAGCACCGGGATGACGAAGACAGACAGGAGCAGGGAGGCGAAGAGGGCCATGATTACGGTGAGGGCCAGGGGGATGAACATCTTACCCTCCATCCCCTCCAGCGTGAGCAGCGGGAGGAAGGTGAGGGCGATAATCAGCTCGCCGAAGAGGCTGGGCTTTCGCACCTCCAGTACCGCCTCCAGCACCGTGAGTATTTTGGCCTTTCCAGCGGCGCTGTCCGACAAATGCCGCTGGACGTTCTCCACCTGGATGATGGCCGCGTCGACGATCATGCCAAGCGATATGGCCAGGCCGCCGAGGGACATGAGGTTGGCGGTGAGCCCCACCTCCCGCATTATGATGAAGGTGGCCAGCACCGCCAGTGGCAGGGTGACGGCCACCACCAGCGCCCCGCGCAGGTTGCGCAGGAAGAGATAGAGGACGATTATGACAAGGATGGCCCCTTCAGCCAGGGCCGTGGTGACGGTGCCGATGCACTTCTCCACCAGTTCCGACCTGTCGTAAAAGGGGATGATCTTTGCACCGTCGGGCAGGACTCCGCTACTGTTTATCTCCTGCACCTTTGCCTTGACGCCGGCTACTACCTCCTTGCCGCTGCCGCCCATGACCATCAGCACAATCCCGGCCACGGACTCGCCCTTGCCGTCCTTGACCACCGACCCTTGCCTGGTCTCCGGAGCAGGGGTCACCCTGGCCACGTCCCGCACAAAGACCGGTGAACCCTCGTGCTCTTTCACTACGATGTCGCCAATCTCCTCCATCGAGCCGATGAGTCCCAGTCCCCGCACCACGTATTGCTCGGCTCCGTGCTCGATGACGTTGCCGCCGGCGTTGGCGTTGCTCGCGGCCACCCTCTCGAAGATCTCGTGCAGGGTGAGGTTGTACTTGGCAAGGGCCGCGGGCTCCACCTGAATCTGGTACTGCTTTACATAGCCGCCGAAGGAGTTGACGTCGGTCACGCCCGGCACGGTCTTGAGGATGGGGCGCACGATCCAGTCCTGGATGGCGCGCAGGTCCATGAGGTCGTTTGTTGTAGGGGCTGTTCGTGAACCGCCCGTACCGTCATCGCCTCTTTCAAGAGTGTACTGGTATATCTCCCCAAGCCCGGTGGATATCGGCCCCATGGTGGGTTCCACCCCTTCGGGCAGCCGCTCCCTGGCCTCCATGAGCCGCTCCATGACGAGCTGCCGGGCGAAGTAGATGTCCACCCCGTCCTCGAACACCACGGTCACCACGGAGAGGCCGAATTTGGAAAGGGAGCGCAGCTCCACCATCCGCGGAAGCCCCTGCATCTGCATCTCCACCGGGTAGGTGACCAGCTTTTCCACCTCAACCGGCGAGCGACCTGTCGCCTTGGTAATGACCTGCACCTGGTTGCCGGTGACGTCGGGGAAGGCGTCAATGGGCAGTTTCGTGTATGAATATATGCCGAAGCCCACAAGGAGGGCCACGGCGATCAGTATCAGCAGCCTCTGCCTCAGGGCAAAGGTGATGAGTTTGTCGATCATCGGATATCCTCCTGTTTAGTGCGCGTGGCCTTCGCCCAGTTCGCTCTTCTCCATCTCCGCCTTCAGCGTGAAGGCCCCCTTGACCGCGATCCTTTCGCCGGCCTTGAGGCCGGACAGGACCCTGTGCCAGCCGTCCTGTTCGGGGCCAACTTCAATGGTCCTCTTCGCGAACGTAAGAGGTTCATCCTCCACGAAGACAGCGGTCTTCCCCCCCTCTCGAACCACCGCTGAGGCGGGGATGGCAGGGGCCATGTCGGTTTGTCCGGCGGCAATCCTCATGGTAGCGAACATCTCGGGCTTGAGCGTGCCGGGGTTCCTCAACGACGCCCGCACCTTGATCCGGCGCGTTTCAGGGTCCATAAGGTCGTAGACATGGTCGATGACAACACTGAAGGACTTGCCGGGCATGGCGTCCACGGTCACCGTGGCGCGCTGGCCCTTCCGTATCCGGGCGACCTCGTTCTCCGGCACCTCGGCTATTATCCATAGAGCAGAGAGGTCCGCCACGGTGAAGAGAGTCTTCGACGGGTCCACCGTCTCACCCTGCGACGCTTCGCGCGTCAGCACTGTTCCGGAGATGGGGGAGGTTATAGCTATCGTATTTTGCAGGGATACCCCTGCTTCAGGTACGGCAGCCCCCAGCAGTCGCAACCGCTCTACGGCATTCGCCACTTTGGCCTCAGCATTGGCGTAGCGGGTTTCCTCCTCCACCAACTGCTTCCTGGCCACGGCCTTTCCCTCAACCAGAAGCTTCACCCGTTCAAGGCTGCTCTTTGCGGCTTCCAGAGTGACCCTGGCTTCCCGGTATTCAAGTCCGGCGTCAGCCAGTTCCCGGCTCTCCAGCACCGCCAGCGGTTTGCCCGATGCGACCCGGTCGCCTGCATTGGCGCTGATGCTTGCAACTCTTCCGCTGGCCCGGGCGTTGAGGCGGGCAATCTTCGTTTCGTCGGGCGCCAGCCTGGCGGGCAGTTCCAGGCTGGCGGCAAGCGGCTGCTCCTTCACCTCGCCGACCGTTATCCCGGCGGCCTCCGCCGCCTCTTTCGACAGCGTTACCTCGTCGGAATGTCCTTCCTCGCCGTGATCGTCGTGTCCATGTTCGGCGTCCTTTTTTTCAGCTTCTTTATGGCTCTCCTCCCTGTGCCCCTCATCCCTGTGGGCCGCCTCTTTTTTTTCTCCGGAACAGGCCGGAAGAAAGAGAAGCGACAGCGAACATGCCGTCAGTACAATCATTCTGGAAAACATGGATAACCCCTTTTGGCCGCAATTATTCATTAAAGTCGCCTCCCGTCGCCTCTTCCAACCGGGCTACAGCCACGGCCAGTTCATAGAGAGACTCGTTATGTTCAAGCAGGACAGCAGCGTAAGTACGTCGGGTATCGAGAAGCTCCAGGAGCGAGGTCTCCCCTTGCTCGAACGAGAAGTCCGCGATCTCCAGCGTTTCTTTGGCATCCCGGAGGAGCCCCTCTTCAAAGGCATCCACCCGTGCTACGGCAACCTGCGTTTCCGCCGCCGCCATCTCTACCCGGGCGGCAATTTCCGCCTTCAGTTCGTCAAGAGCGGCCCTGGCCCCGGAAAGCTTTGCCGACGCAGAGGCAATTTCACCAGAACGGCCGTACCACAAGGGCAAAGGGATTGAAATGCCTGCGCCATAAAACTCCTTGTCTATCTCATGGCCATAGAAGGCCTTGACCGACAGGTCACCCATGCGGGAGGCCTGTTCCATCGCCAATGACGCCTCTGCCCCGATGATTTCCAGCTTCCTGCGTTCTACCAGCGGGTGGCGCGACAGGGCTCTTTCAATAAGTTTTGACGGGTCGAGATTTTCAGGCGCTCCGGCAAAATTGCCTGACACTGCAAAGTTACCTCCCAGGGTGTTCCCGGTCAGCCGGTTAAGAACGGCCTTGAAGCCGAATATCTCCCGTTCCGCGGCTCTCAACTCTTTCCTTGTTTTCAGGAGCTCGACGCGAGCCTTTATAAGGTCAACCTCAGGCGCGTCACCCGCCTCAACCCGCAATCTTATCTTGCCTAGCGACTCCTCACTTGAGGCTGCGATGGCGGCGGTAGTTTCAAGGTTGTTTTGGGCCAGCAGCAGGTGGTAGAATGCCTGTTTTACCTCGAAGCCCAGGCGGAGATGGAGATCGGTCAAATCCTGCCTGACTTCTGCATGGGCTGCCTCCGCGGCTTTTCTACGGTAGAGCCGCTTGGCGGACACCTCCACCGGTTGCTCCAGAGAGACGCGGTACTCCTGCCTATCAAGATCGCTCTCGCGGGTGGCCCGTCCCCGGCCAAGCTCCAGCTCCAGCACAGGGTTCGGGAAGGCTCCGGCCGCGACAATGCCGCCTTCAGCAGCCTTCAGCTCGGCCTCAAACACGGACAGGGACGGGTTCTTGTTTCGGCCCAGCTTCAGGACGTCTTCAAGGGTGTATGTTTTCAGCTCGTCTGCCTGCGCCAAAGCGGCGGCGGAGACGTACATCAATAGAAACAGCAAGAGTACACGTCGCATGGGGACGATGGACCTCCCGTGGTAAAGGTTCGGACGATAGATGGCACGGGCTTGGGAAATGGACCGGAAGCAGAAAAGGTTTGACTTTCCTATTGCCTGTAGCCTTGTTTTTCTGGTGTAGAAAGGGGTGTTACGAAAAGCGGGGAGGGTGGAGAATGTCTCCGGTGAAACCCGAAAGATGGGGTTGGGCATATGCTGAATCGGTTATGAAGTAAAATGTCGGCAATGCTGCCAGTGGGGAGAGGGATGTCTGAAAGCTCAGGTGGCACGGGCATTGGCAGAAGTCGATACAGCTCTCGTGGTTATCGGTAGAGTGATTGTCAACAATGGGGCTGATGACAACGCCATTGGCACTATGCGCCGGAGTCGCGGACCATTCACCCAGGCAGTTAGCAGGGTTCATCTGTGCAAAGATGGTGATTGCAAGAAAGATTAAAAGTGAGAAGTTTTTCATATGCGGGATTAATAGCAGTAAATGCGCCCCGCGGTAAAGAAAAATCTGCGCCGTCTCTTTTAAAGGGCTACGGCCGGTCTTTCTGATTGAGAAGGTTGATCATGAAATGGACCTCTTCCAGCTTCTGCCGGAGGTCCGAGTTGTCGGAGTCGGCATCCAGCAGGCGGGTGTAAATATCGCGGGCCTTCTCGTAGTGACCCTGTTGAATATAGAGCTCTGCCATGGTCTCGGTTTCGATCTCGGCCTCTTCCTCAACCTGTTCCGTAACGGTCTCGTGTACGGTCTCACCTCCGGCGATCTCGCTGAAAAGCTGTTGAAGGTTTTCATCGGGAGTCGGAGGAGCGACGGCTTGAGCGGGTGCGGAGGGCATTTCCTCTTCGTCGCTGATCTCATATGCGGCGACGGATTTCACCTGTTCCAGCCCAGTCTCGGCTGAACCCTCAGCGGCGGTCAGCTGATCAGGGGCGCCCCATGTATATTCAGTTTCGAATTGACCTTCGACGGGGGTGAGGGTTGTGGGGATTTCGATTCCCAGGTTCTGGTCGAGCTGAATCTCATCGACGGCCGGAAGCTCGTAGGCGACGCCCGAATCATCCTCTTTAACGACCGCAGCGGCCACGGCCGGGGCAGGTTCGACCTCTTCGGCCTGAGACGGCGTAATCTGCGGTTCAGCCTCTTCCTCTGCCGGGATGCTGCTCTCTTCAACCTCATCGGTCAGCACGGGCTCGCCCAAATCCAGGCCCATCCCTGTCTCGTTCCCGGAGGTCTCCGGCATTAAATCGTCCAGTGACACTTCCTGAGGCACCTCTTCTTCCGTCGCGGTACCTGCATCCGAGGCAAATTCACCAAGGTCCACGGAAACCTGCTCTGTTCCCGATTCCCCCAGAAGATCAACTTCCGTCGTGGTATCGGTCTCCGAAACCCCGGGAGACTGGGGCGCCATCATCTCGTCGACGAGGTCAGGGCTGCTCAGGTAGGAGGATTCATCAAGTTTTGGCGGTGTCGGCGGAGTTTCCGGCGCCTCGAAGGTTTCGAGTCCCGGCCCGCTGCCCACTTCGACCTCCCCATATCCGCCGGAGGGGCTTGAGGGCTGTTCATGTGGAGTGTCATATCTTTCCAGAAGTTCACGGGAGTTTGCATCCCGAGGATCGAGCCGCACAATCATCCGGAGGCTCTCCACCGCTTCTTCCTCCAGCCCTTTTTTTATCGCAATATCCGCAAGCTTCTTGTGGGCCAGAAGATTGTCGGGGGCGGAGCGCACTACTTCCCTGAAGATGCCGAAGGCCCCATCGGTGTCGCCTTTCTCATGAAGGATCCGCCCCAGGGAGAATTGCGCGCCGGTGTAGTCGGGATGATATTTCAGGCCATCCCTCAGCACTGTCTCTGCTTCTTCCAGCATCCCCGCATCCCGATACTTTTCTGCCAGGGGCAGAAACAAGCGCGATGCAGGGTCTTTGAGCAGCTTTTTGGAAAGGACTTCTATGTCTTCAGATATGTTGTTGGGAGCCATCGTAACGATTCCTGATTAAGGACAATCAGAAGTCTTATCGACCGCTGAAGAAAAATATTAAGACCGGGTGGACTGAAGAAGGATGGCGATTTTGTCGAGAATAGCGTCTGCCATGCGAGATTTGCTCATGCGGGGGAGAGGGGTGGCATCGCCCGATGCCGATAAAAGCAGCGCTTCATTGTCATCAGAGTCGAAGCCGATCCCCGGTTTCGAGACGTCGTTGGCCACAATCAGGTCGAGTTTTTTGCTCCGGCACTTTTCCCTGGCGTTCTTCTCCAGGTTCTCCGTCTCAGCCGCAAAACCGATCAGCAGCGGCCTCTTCCGGCGCTTTCCGACCTCGGCCAGTATGTCGGGGTTCTTTTGCAGCGTTACGGCCAGGGTATCGTCCTGCTTCTTTATTTTCTTCGCCGCGGGTTGATCGGGTGAATAGTCCGAAACCGCCGCCGCCATTATCAACGCATCGGCGCCACCCAGCCTGCCCATCACCGCGTCGTGCATTTCCGCTGCCGTGGTGACGGTATCGTACGCTTCAAGCCCGGAAGGTTGAGGCAACGATACCGGGCCGCTGACAAGGATTACCCGCGCTCCCCGTCGGACGGCGGCCTCAGCGATGGCGTATCCCATCTTTCCCGAAGAACGGTTGCTGATAAATCGCACAGGGTCGAGGGGCTCCCGGGTCGGTCCGGCCGTGACCATTATTATTCGTCCCGCCAGGTCGCCGCTTTGGGCGAGCATGGCTTCCGCTCGGGCAATGATATCTGACGGGTCGGCCATCCGGCCGCTCCCCTCCTCGCCGCAAGCCAGGTCGCCGCTGCAGGGGCCTTCCATTTCAATGCCGCGGGTGCGCAGGGTTTCGATATTTTTCTGTACGGCGGGGTGCTCGTACATTCGGCAGTTCATGGCAGGGGCCATGAGGATCGGGGGGCGGGCAACGAGAAGCAGGGTGGAAAGGAGATCATCGGCGATGCCGCCCGCCGCCTTGCCAATAATGTTGGCCGTGGCGGGTGCAACGATGACCAGGTCGCTCTGCGCAGCGAGAGAGATATGGCTCATCTCGCCGTTTTCCGTAAAATCGATTTCGTTGGTGAAGACAGGCTGGCCGGTAACAGCGGCAAAGGTAAGGGGGGTGACAAAGCGACATGCGGAGGCAGTCATGACGGTTTGCACCAGGGCCCCTTTTTTTACGAGGCCCCGGGCTATCTCGACCGCTTTGTAGGCTGCGATACTGCCGGTTACACCCAGCAGGACCCTTCGGCCCTTTACCACTCGTCGCCTTCTTCGCTGCTCTCTTCGGAAGTCTCGACCTCGGCCTCGCCGCCTTCTTCGCCTTCCTCAGCGGTCCTGTCGTCGATATACTGCTTCAGCTCGGCTTCGATCTCGTCACGCTTTTCCGCCTTCCTGCGAAGGACGAAGACATCTTCGGCGCTGGCCGCAGCAGCTCTCTTTTCCTCCATGACGGCCCGTTCGGCGCTGATCAGTTTTCTGGCCTCTTCGCCCTGAAGGATGTCGGTCTTGCCCTGAAGTATCTCATCAAGGGCTACGGAAGTGTTCTTGTAGTGCTTCGAATCGGCAAGAGGTTTTATGCCGGTATTCAGCTGGCGTACCCGGTGGGCTGCCGCCATGACAAGGCGGAACCTGCTGTCTACTTTTGCATCCTCGGCCTGGATCGGAAGGGCAATTATTTCCATGCTTCTAACCTCCTAAAAAAGTGGTGTCTACCCAACTGTTATTGATATAGGCAACTTTGCATTTCTCCGCGGTCACTATTGCCTTTAGCTCCGCCAGAGCGGTCTGGAACTCTTCGTTGACCACGATGTAATCATAGGATGAATAAGCGGCGATCTCCTCTCTTGCCTTCGCCATCCGGCGTTGTATCTCGTCCTCGCGGTCGGACTGTCTTTTGCGCAGCCGCTCTTCCAGTATCTCCATGCTTGGGGGGAGTATGAAGATGTAGGCGCCGTCGGGCATCTTTTCGCGCAGCTGCATCGCCCCCTGCGTGTCGATGTCGAGAATCACATCCTTTCCCTTGTTGCGCATGTCGTCAAGCGTTGCGAGCGCCGTCCCGTAAAGGTTCTGGTGTACCCGCGCCCACTCGGCAAACGCTCTCTCCGCGACCATCTTTTCGAAAGTCTCAACGGAGACGAACCAGTAATCCTTGCCGTTGACCTCCCCGTTTCTGGGCGCCCTCGTCGTGTAGGAGATAGAGTGGGTCAGGTTGGGCAGAGTCCGGGTCAGTTCCTGGCAGAGAGAGGTCTTGCCGGCGCCGGAGGGGGCCGATACCACAATCAGAAGCCCTTTGCCGTTGCGCGTCTCAGTCATCTGTCCTGCATATCCCCGTTGTTCCGCATGTTATTCAATGTTCTGGACCTGCTCGCGAACCTTTTCCAACTCGCTCTTTGCCGCAATCACCTCGGAGGCAATCCGCGCATCGTTTGCCTTGGAGCCGATGGTGTTGATCTCCCGACTGATCTCCTGAAGGATGAAGTCCAGCTTCTTTCCCGCAACCCCGCCGTCGCTGATGGTCTTCCTGAACTGCCCTATGTGGCTCTCGGCCCGGACAATCTCTTCCGTAATGTCGCACCGGTCGGCGAAGTAGGCGACCTCTTCCTCCAGCTTTGTGCTATCCGGCTGTATATTCTCAAGCAGCTTTTCTATCCGCTGGGCGAGGCGCTTCCTGTAATCGGCGACCACCTCTCCCGTCAACGGCCTGATCCTCTGAAGGATAGCCTCGATATTCCCGATCCTCTCCCGCAAGTCGTTCTCGAGGGTACTCCCCTCGGCGGCCCGCATGGCGGCCAGATTCTCGACGGCCTTGCGGACGGCCAACTCTACAGCACCGCCGGCCTCTTCGATATTGATCGCAGAAGTCTCTTCCGTGCAGAGAATGGTTTTAAACTCAAGTACTGCCGCCAGGTCGACTTCACCGGGGATTGCCAGTTCCTCCCGCATCCGGTTCAGTTCAGCCAATACCTCGCGGCCCTGTTCCATATTCAGTGAAAAGCGGGAGGCCTTGCCTTCCGCGCCCTTCTGCGGGCTTATAAAAATGTCTACCTTGCCGCGGCTTATCTTTTCCCCGGCGATGCGCCGCACCGCGGCTTCCAACGGGATAAACTCCCGGGGGCACTTGACGGAAAGGTCCAGATAGCGGTGATTGACCGAGCGGATTTCGACGAGGTAGCCGGAGGAGCCTTCCGCGGTATTTACTGGCAGTTCAGCCCTGCCATAGCCTGTCATGCTGTTGATCATCTAAGTGGGAATCCCCCGCCCTCGGAGAAAAAAGAGGCTGTATCATGCCAGAGCAACGCTTTTTTGTCAATAGGATAGAAGGTTAAATTCCTTGACACGACCGGAGGCTTGATTTACTATTTCTCACCTTGCCGCCAACGGCATGCCATAAGCCTCAAACCGGCATGAAATGCCGCTCGGAATAAAATCGGAGTTACAAAAATGAAAGTAGTCATCGCATCCGACCATGCAGGCCTTCAGTTGAAGGAGGAGGTCGTCAGGGTTGTCAGGGAGATGGGAGAGACCGTAGAGGACCTCGGCGTTGCCAACGGTGAGTCGGTCGACTACCCGGACTACGGCATCAAGGTCGCCGAAGCCGTCGCCGACGGTAAGGCTGACCGGGGAATACTGGTCTGCGGCACCGGGATCGGCATGTGTATCGTCGCCAACAAGGTTGCCGGGATCAGGGCGGCCCTCTGCCACGACCTTTTCACCGCCCGGATGAGCCGTATGCACAACGACGCCAACATCCTCGTGCTGGCCGGAAGGGTCATCGGACCGGGCCTTGCGGCGGAGATGGTAAAGGAGTGGCTCACGACGCCCTTTGAAGGCGGCCGCCACCAGAAGCGTCTCGACAAGATCAAAGACATCGAAGAAAAAGTCAGGAAATCCTGTTCAAATTAACCATTTAACGTCAGAGAGTCTCAATGTCTTATTTAAAGCAGGCAGATCCGGAAGTATACGCGGCGATAGAAGGGGAGAGGGCGCGGGAGCGGGAGAAGATCGTCCTCATCGCCTCTGAAAACTATGTAAGCGAAGCGGTCATGGAGGCCCAGGGGTCGCTCCTGACCAACAAGTATGCCGAGGGGTACCCCTACAAGCGCTACTACGGCGGCTGTCAGTATGCCGATGCCGTCGAGAGTCTCGCCATCGAGCGAGCTCAGGCAATCTTCGGCGCCGAGCATGTCAATGTGCAGCCCCACTCCGGCTCCGGGGCCAACATGGCCGCATATTTCTCCATACTCAAGCCCGGCGACACCATCCTCGGCATGCGCCTCGACCACGGCGGGCATCTTACCCACGGCAGCACCGTCAGCTTTTCCGGGATAATCTACAAGTCCGTTCTCTACGGTGTTGACCGCCAGACCGGGCTGCTCGACATGGACGAAGTGGAGCGCCTTGCGGTGGAGCACAAGCCCAGGATGATCGTCGTCGGCGCCAGCGCCTATCCGCGCACCATCGACTTCCCTGCCTTCCGCCGCATCGCCGACAAGGTGGGCGCCGTGGTCCTGGCCGACATCGCGCATATCGCCGGTCTCGTAGCGGCGGGCGTACATCCTTCGCCGGTACCGTACTGCGAGTTCGTTACCACGACCACCCACAAGACCCTGCGCGGTCCCCGGGGCGGCATGATCATGTGTCGCAAGGAGTACGCCAAGGCGGTAGACAAGGTGATCTTCCCCGGAATCCAGGGCGGCCCCCTCATGCATGTCATTGCGGCCAAGGCCGTGGCCTTCAAGGAGGCCCAGAGCGAAGAGTTCAGGGAATACCAGCGTCAGGTAGTGAAGAATGCTCAGGCCCTTGCCCAGGGGCTCATTAGCCGCGGGTTCAAGCTCTTTACCGGCGGTACTGAAAACCATCTGATGCTCATCGACCTGCACGACAAGAGCGTAACGGGTAAGGAGGCTGAAGACCGGCTTGACGCCGCGGGGATTACCTGTAACAAGAACGCCATTCCCTACGATGAAAGGCCGCCCATGGTCACCAGCGGCATCAGGCTCGGGACGCCGGTGGTAACGACCCGGGGCATGAAAGAACCCGAGATGGACGTCATCGCCGACATCATCGCCGACGTGCTTACGCATATCAACGACGCCGATGTCATCACCAACGCCCGGGAGCGGGTCAGGAAGCTGTGCGGGAAGTTCCCGATTTATTGATTTGCACCAATTTCTGGATGGCTAATTGAGATGCGCCCTAGCTGGGACGAATACTTCATGGATATCGCCCACCTCGTCAAGAGGCGTTCCACCTGTCTCAGGAGGAATGTCGGCGCGGTACTGGTCAAGGACAAGAACATTCTTGCCACCGGCTACAACGGGGCCCCGTCGGGGATCACCCATTGCGAAGTCACCGGCTGCCTGCGCGAAAAGCTGGGCGTCCCCTCGGGCGAGCGGCACGAGATATGCCGCGGGCTCCATGCCGAGCAGAATGCCATCATCCAGGCGGCGAAGCACGGCACCAGCATCGCCGGTTCCACCCTCTACTGCACCAATCTCCCCTGCAGCATATGCACCAAGATGATCATCAACGCCGGAATCGATCGCATCGTGTACGACGACGGTTATCCCGACTTCCTCGCCGAGGAGATGCAGAAAGAATCGGGGATCGAAATGGTGAGGGTCAGCGGCAGTGTCGGTGGGCAGGCCACGGCTGCTCCGCCGGGTTCATCATCATGTTGCGGAGAAACAGCTATGCCGCCCATTTCCGCACCTCCTGCCGTGGAGTTGTAGCATGCGCTGCCCCTTCTGTGCGCATCTCGAGGACAAGGTAGTCGATTCCCGCCTCAGTAAGGACGGCGATGCCATCCGCCGCCGCCGGGAGTGTCTCCAGTGCGAGCGGCGCTATACCACCTACGAACATATCGAGGATGTTCTCCCTCTGGTCGTCAAGAAGGACGGCCGACGGGAGCCCTTCGACCGCCTCAAGATATTCCACGGCCTCCAGAAGGCCTGCGAAAAACGGCCTGTCAGCACCGCCACCCTCGATGCCACCACCGACGAAATCGAGCGCGACCTTCAAGACCTGCCCGATCGCGAAGTCTCTTCCTCATGGATCGGCGAGAAGATAATGGAAAAGCTCCGCTCCCTCGACCAGGTCGCCTACGTTCGATTCGCCTCCGTCTACCGCGAGTTCAAGGATATCAACGAATTCATGAACGAACTTGCCGGTATCCTCAAAAAGACGGAAGCAGAGAAAAAGAAATAACATCCAGTATATAACGCTCAGGATTCAAAGGAGGCTCAATGCCGGAAGTGTATGCGGAGCTTGATGAAAAACTGACCGCCTTCATCAAGGCACAGAAGATGTTCCTTGTCGCCACGGCGCCCGATAATCTCGCCGAAGGGCATGTAAGCCTTTCGCCCAAGGGGGCCGGGACGCTGGAGGTGCTGGACGGCACCACCGTGGTCTATGGCGACTACCCCGGCAGCGAAAACGAGATCGCCAACAACCTGGCCCAGAACGGCCGCCTCACCATGGTATTCATCAGCTTCGACGAAACCCCGATGATCCTCCGCCTCTATGGCCGCGGCGAGGCCGTCCCTGTTGACAGCCCCTATGGCAAGGAGCTGGCGGAGCGGATGGCGAAAGTGGTTGGCACTGCGGAAATCCGCCAGTGGATAGTGATGCATGCCAAGACCATCAAGACGGGTTGCGGTAACTTTATTCCGGTTTATCGGTATCTTGGGGAGCGGGAGCAGACGAAGGATTATCTCGCTTAGGGTGCAAGTTTTCGTGATGATCGCGCCGATTGAGTAAATTTGGTTGCGCGGCCCCCAATGTGGTCCATTTATTCTGTTTGTGGTGCTACCCGACAAGCAAGTGTAATAATGCTGATAGGTTACGTCAGTTTTTGGTAGTCCCAAAAGGCGGTTTTAGTTGAGGCCGTCATGTCGCTTAATAACATTATTAGATTTTCTATTTATCGTATATGGCCGATCTTAAGAAATGTTTTGTTCTAATGCCTTTCGACGAGAAATTCCGAGAGGTTTACACAGAAGTATACAAACAGGTTTGTGCAGAAAACAACTTGGATTGTTGGCGAGTTGACGAAATTTCCCGGCCCGGCTCCATTACGAGAGACATAGTTGAGGGAATATTGGATGCTGAGATTTTAATTGCCGATCTCACTTCAAGAAACGCCAACGTGTTCTACGAATTAGGTCTTGCTCATGCCGTTGGCAACAAGACGATTATGACAGCGCAATCAATTGCGGACGTACCGTTTGATATTGCTAATTTCCGAGTGTTGCTCTATGAGCAGTCTATTTCTGGAAGTCGAAAACTGTTTTCCGAATTAGATAGAGCAATAAAGGAGCTTCTAGTTGCGCTTGAGCGAACAAATAACCCCTTTCAAGACGTCGTTTCTTTGCGTTCTCCCCTCGGGCATCATAGACGCACGCCACTCGTTAAGTTTATCGATATCAACTCTCTTCCAAGACACATGCGTGAATGGCTGACGGCAAACGGGATTATGTACGCCGAAGATGTAGCAAAGATCGATTTAGAGATAATGGCAAATACTCCTGGCCTTGGGAAAAGATCGCTTGAAAGTTTTATCACACCGGTTCTTGAGCATGGCCTATATCCGGATGGTGAGAAGCTCCTACAGTTTATTGTTAAATACCGCCTTCACGTAACGAGAAATGTGCGAGGATATTGGTAAAGCTTGCCGTCCGTAAATCTAACTTTTCATTCGAGGGGACGCTGCGCCAATCAGCACCGCTTCCCTCGCTTCCACGTTAACGCTCTCTAAATAAAGAAACCGCCGACCAGAAAGGTCGGCGGTTTGGCAAACTGGTGGAGGCGGCGGGAATCGAACCCGCGTCCGAAAGTCTTCTGCCCACAACCACTACGTGCGTATCCTGAGTTTTAGGTCTCGACCGGCCCCACGCCCCCAGGCACGCTTAGAGGCCGATCCATTCCGTATTGTTTCGCCCGTACGCCCCGGAATTCACGGTCGGACTATCCCACTAATATGACGCCCTTTTCACCCCCATGGGAGAGGAGCGGAAGGACGGCAGCAGCGTTAAGCTGCTACAGCGTACTCGTAAGAGTTGGCTTTTGTGTGTTTTCCACCTGTTTAACGAGCAGATAGAACCTCGGCACGCAATCGTGAACGTCAATACCCCCGTCGAAGCCAGTCGCCCCCTTTCTCCGGCCGTAGACCGGAATTCCAAATTCCAAATTTCAGATTGTAATTCTGAGATTTGAAATCTGTAATCTCAAATTTTACTCCGTTCTTTGATCTCCCGATGAATCTCCCGTTTCGCTTCCTTTTCCTTTATGGCATCTCGCTTGTCGTGAAGCTGCTTACCCTTGGCCAGGGCTACCTCGACCTTGGCCAGTCCATGCGCGAAGTATATCTTCGTGGGGACTATGGTATACCCTTTCTGAAGGGCTTTTCCCAGAATTTTGTTGATCTCCTGCTTTTTCAGGAGCAACTTCCGGGTCCTCTCGGGGTCGTGGTTCTCGATATTGCCGTGGCTGTACGGGCTTATGTGGCACCCCAGCAGGAAGACCTCGCCATCTTTTACGAGGACATAACTGTCCTTCAGGTTGGCCTTTCCTTCTCGCAGCGACTTGACCTCGGTCCCCTTGAGGACGATGCCCGCCTCGAAGGTATCTTCGATGAAGTAGTCATGCCACGCCTTCCTGTTATCGGTAACGATCTTTATTCCTTCGGCCATGTTGCTCCTTTTCCTGAAATTATAATAACATGGAGGGCGTTGTTGCGGCAATAGCCGTAATGTATGGTTGTATGAACCCCGGCGCTATGCTATAAAAGTAAAAATGGCTGTATTCAGATTATTGTTGTTTCCGGCAGGGGAAGTGTTATGGGTTTGGTTGATCACTTTAACAGAAAAATCAATTACATGCGGATTTCGATCACCGACCGGTGCAATCTCCGCTGCGTCTACTGCATCCCGGCTGAAGGGGTGAAGAACATGGCGCCCAGGGAGCTGCTGACCTACGACGAAATCCTGCGAATCGTCAACGTTGCGGCGCAACGAGGAGTGACCTCCATCCGGCTCACCGGCGGAGAACCGCTGGTGCGGAAGGGGCTGGTGGAGTTTGTGGCTCGGCTTAAGGCCGTTCCGGGTATTGAGGACATAAGCCTCACCACTAATGGGGTGCTGCTCAAGCAGTATGCCAAGCCGCTCTATGAAGCGGGACTCAGAAGGATCAACGTAAGCCTCGACTCCATGGACCCGCGGAAGTATGCCGAGATTACCGGCGGCAACGAGCTGGCCGCGGTCTGGGAGGGGATAGAGGAGGCGGAGAGGGCCGGTTTTGCCCCTATCAAGCTGAATGTCGTTCCCCTCAAAGACTTCAATGACGACGAGATCGAGAACTTCGCCCGTCTCACCTTTATCAAGGATTTCCACGTCCGGTTCATAGAGTTCATGCCCATCGGCTCCAAGGAGGTCTGGAAGCAGAAAAGTTTCATCTCCACGGTGGAACTGAAGGAGCGGATAGGGAAGATCGGCGAGATGACGCCGGTAATGCCCAACCGCCGCACCGGTCCGGCGGTCAACTACCGCCT
>JAOUDF010000229.1 GCA_029859385.1 Nitrospirota bacterium | reverse complement strand
CTGCAAAGCCGCGGGGATTCACCCCGTCATGATCACAGGCGACCACCCCATTACCGCCAGGACCATTGCCCGAAGGATCGGTATTGTTGACGACAATGCGAGAAGCATCATCACCGGTCGTGAACTGGACAAATTATCCCTCGAAGAATTTGAAGAGAGAGTCGAGCAGATAAGGGTCTACGCAAGGGTGGCGCCGGAGCAGAAACTGAAGATCGTGAAGGCTCTTCAGGACAAAGGGCAGTTTGTGGCCATGACCGGCGACGGGGTAAACGATGCACCGGCGCTGAAACGGGCCGATATCGGTATTGCCATGGGGGTGACGGGGACCGATGTCGCCCGGGAGGCTTCCCACATGGTGCTGCTCGACGACAACTTCGCCACCATCGTCAAGGCAATAAAGGAAGGGCGGCGGATATTCGACAATATCAGAAAATTTATCAAATACTCGATGACAAGCAACTCAGGCGAAATTCTCGCCATTGTGCTGGCCCCCTTTCTGGGGCTGCCCATTCCCCTGCTTCCGATCCATATCCTTTGGATAAATCTCGTGACTGACGGCCTTCCCGGGCTTGCCCTGGCCGCTGAACCCGCCGAGAGAGGGGTGATGAAGAAACCGCCGAGGCATCCCCAGGAAAGCATTTTTGCCAATCGACTGGGAATCCATATTGTATGGGTCGGCTCTCTGATGGCTGCCGCCACCATCTTTACCCAGGCCTTTGCCATTGTAACCCACGATGCCCACTGGCAGACCATGACCTTCACCGTACTCTGCCTGAGCCAGATGGGCCACGCCCTGGCCATTCGCTCGGAAAGAGATTCCCTTTTTGCCCAGGGACTATTTTCAAACCCCTACCTGCTGGGAGCGGTAGCACTCACCTTTGCCCTGCAGATGGCCACTATCTATGTGCCGTATCTTCAGCCCATCTTCAGGACTGAGGCGCTGTCGCCCGGAGAACTGGCATTTTGCCTCGCGGCGTCATCGGTGGTCTTTGTGGCGGTAGAAGTGGAAAAGTGGGTAGTGCGAAGAAAAGAACGGGCAAGATCAGGAGGGCCTAAGAACTGATTCAAGGGTGGTCTCATCCCAGTCGTCAGTTATGTCTACCTGGCCGATACGGCTGGGGAGTATAAATCTCGCCTTCTTCTCCACCGCCTTCTTGTCGCCGCCGGTAAGCTCCACCAACTGCCTGGGAGGCAGGTCGGAAGGTACGCAAACAGGAAGCCCGCCCCGGTGCAGCAGTGCTTCGATCCTAGAGGTAACAGACTTGTCACAGCGTCCCAGGGCCACCGCGAGCCGCGCCGCCGCAATCATGCCAATGGCGACTGCCTCGCCGTGAAGATAGCGGGTATAGCCGGTGGCCGTCTCGATGGCATGGCCAACAGTATGACCGTAGTTCAGTATGGCGCGTAACCCAGACTCCCTCTCGTCCTGCCCTACAACTTCGGCCTTTATCTCGCACGAACGCTTGATGATCCTCGTCAGGTCCTGTTCCCTGAGGGCAAGGATATCTTCGATAGCTTCTTCGAGATAATCAAAGAGTGATTTATCAGAAATGACCCCGTACTTTACCACTTCCGCAAGACCCGCGATAAACTCCCGGGGGGGAAGAGTGGTGAGGGTCGCCGTGTCTATCCAGACCAGCAGCGGCTGATAGAAGGCACCGATCATGTTCTTGCCCAGCGGATGGTTGACGCCGGTCTTGCCGCCCACGCTGCTGTCTACCTGGGCAAGCAGGGTAGTCGGCACCTGCACGAAAGGCACACCGCGCAGATAGGTAGCGGCGACAAAACCGGTGAGGTCGCCGATGACGCCGCCGCCGAGGGCGACGAGGGAGCATTTGCGGTCGAACTTTTCGGTGAGGAGTCGCTCGTAAATTGTTGCGGCCGACTCCAGGGTCTTGTACTTCTCACCGTCGGGAACGGTGATGGTGATGGGCGAAAATCCGGCGGTTTTCAGGCTGTCGACCACCGTCTTCTCGTAAAGCGCTCCAACAGTCGGATTGGTAACCACCGCCACGCGGCGACCAATGGACAGCTCCTTCATGGCCGGTCCGATCCCGCCCAGTGTTCCGGCGGCGATGGTTATATCGTAGCTTCTCTCGCCCAGCTCTACTCTTACCTTTTCCATGTCACTTCCCTGATGTCTGCCTGATATGTTTCAGGATCATGGCCGTCACCCTCTGCAGGTCCATTGACGAGGTGTCGACACTCACGTCGGCCTTTGCGTAAAAAGGTCGTCGATACTCCAGCATCTCCCGCACCTTTTTACCGCGATCTTCCGTATTGAGGAGAGGCCGGTTGTCCTTGCCGGCAGTCCGTTCCATGATTTTTTCCGGTGACGCCGTCAGGCATATGATGATGCCGTTTCTCCGCAGGTCTTCGATGTTGTCCGGGTTGAGCACGACGCCGCCACCGGTGGCTATTACCAGCCCCGTCTCGCCGGATACCTTCCGGACAACCTTTCGCTCAACCTCGCGGAACTTCTCTTCTCCGTACTCTTCAAATATCGCCCTGATGGAAATGCCGGCCTGCTCAGTGATGAGGTCGTCGGTATCGACAAACTTCAGCCCCAGTTTTCGCGCCAGACGCCTGCCAACGGAGCTTTTTCCCGTGCCCATGAAGCCTGTGAGGACGATGTTTTTGCCTGACCACATATGAGAACTCAGCGACTAACCCTTACCAATCTGTTCAAGGTACCCATCGTAGTTCCTGCGTATCTCCTGCAGGCTGTCGCCGCCGAACTTGTCGAGGAACGCACGGGCAATCTCGAACGCCACCACCGCCTCGCCCACTACCCCAGCCGCAGGGACCGCGCAATGGTCGGACCGCTCCCACGCCGCCTCCAGCGGTTCCTTGGTCTCGATGTTCACCGATCGCAGAGGCTTGGTCAGCGTCGGAATAGGCTTCATGGCTGCACGGAGACGGATCGGTTCGCCGTTGGACATGCCCCCTTCGATGCCGCCGGCATTGTTACTGCCATGGTAATAGCCTCCGGCCAGCTTGCTCCCTTCCCGATTGTAAAATATCTCGTCGTGCACCTTTGAGCCGGGCCGTCGGGCAACCTCAAAACCGATCCCGACCTCGACCCCTTTGATGGCCTGAACACTCATGAGCGCCCCGGCCAGCCTGCCGTCGAGCTTTCTGTCCCAGTGAACGTGGCTTCCGAGCCCAGCGGGCACGCCGGTGACAACGACTTCGAAAATCCCTCCAAGGGTATCGCCGTTGTGCTTCGCATCGTCGATGGCGGCCATCATCCGTTTCGAGCCTTCTTGATCGGGGCAGCGTACCTCCGAGGCCTCGGCCTTTTCGAAAAGTTCGGCATAGTCACCGGAGACAGAGACGCTCACCCCGCCTATCTCGGTAACGAAACTTACAATCCGGATGCCGAAATTAGCCAGGATCGCCTTTGACACCGCGCCGATGGCAACGCGCATGGTTGTTTCGCGGGCACTGGAGCGCTCGAGGATGTTGCGGACATCCTTATGATCGTACTTGAGGATTCCCGGCAGGTCGGCATGGCCGGGACGAGGACGGATAAACGGCTCCAGGCAGCCTTCATGTTCAGCCTCCGGAGCCATCTTCTCCAGCCAGTGCGACCAGTCGCGGTTCTGTACGATAAGCCCGACGGGACCGCCCATGGTCTTGCCCCAGCGTACGCCGGTGGCGATTTCGACATGGTCCTTCTCTATCTTCATCCTGCCGCCCCGGCCGTACCCCTTTTGACGACGAGCAAGGTCTGCGTCTATCATCGCTGCATCCAGGGGCACACCCGAAGGCATGCCTTCAAGGATGGCGTTCAACAATTTGCCGTGGGACTCACCGGCGGTAAGGTATCTGAGCATGTTTTCTCCTTGTTATCGTAAGGAATGGGCGCAATCTTGGCACAGATGAAGGGATTTTTCAACTCAGACAACAGCAGGAGACAAGACAGGAATGAGGTCCACCCTAGGGGCCGGAAACAGTTGCTCCGGACGACTCCGTCTTGTAGCTGAACGGCTGCCCCGATGCATCTTCAAGGGTACATTTGTCTACCAGTCCGGCGGAGGCGAGATCATCCAGTTTTGTCGGATAGGTGCCCTTTTCCATCCGATACATACTTACCGCCGTTCGTACTTTCTCAAGCCGGCTCTGGGT
>JAOUDF010000228.1 GCA_029859385.1 Nitrospirota bacterium | reverse complement strand
CGTACCTTTACGTCAAACAGGTTGTCGAGCCCCGCCGCCAGCACCGCCTCCACCGAATCGTAGCGGGCACCGTCGTCGGTAAGCAGATTGTAGTACCTGCCGCGGAAGAAGTCTATGATCTCCTGCTTTACCCGGTACTTGTCCTTCGCCCGGTCGCCCAGGGTATCGAGGGCTTTCCAGATCAGGTCGATGAGAGAATGCGGCCCCGTCTGCGTCAGGATATGAATAATACCGATGGCCTGTCGACGCAGCGCATAGGGATCCTGCGAACCCGTCGGTACCAGGCCTACGGAGAAGCATGCCGCGATAGAATCTATTCTGTCCGCTACCGCAAGGATTTTCCCTTCGGCGGTTTCCGGCAGCCGGTCGCCCGCAAACTTCGGCAGGTAGTGCTCGTGGACAGCGGTCGCCACGGCCTGGGTTTCACCCTGTTTCAGGGCATATTCCCGGCCCATCACCCCCTGGAGTTCGGGGAACTCTCCCACCATCCCCGTGGTGAGGTCGGCCTTGCAGAGCGAAACCGCCCTGTCCACCGCCTGCCTGTCGGCGCCGGGGATGACGTCGGTCAGGTAGTGGGCGATGGCCCTGATCCTCTCGACCTTGTCATGAACGCTGCCGACCTTCTCCTGCCAGGTGACCCGGCGCAGGTCTTCAGTGCGGTCGACCAGCGGCCTCTTGAGGTCCTCTTCATAGAAGAAGCGCGCATCGTAGAGCCGAGCCCTGAGAACGCGCTCGTTTCCCGCGCGGACCACGTCCATGTCTTTGGCTTTTGTGTTTGAAATGGTGATAAAGAAGGGCATCAGCTTGCCGGACTGGTCTTCCACGGCGAAGTATTTTTGATGTCCTCTCATACAGTTTACCAGAACTTCCCGGGGAAGTTGCAGATAATCGTTGCTGAATCCACCCCTCAGCGGTACGGGGTATTCCACCAGGTGGGTGACCTGCGTCAGAAGCTCCGGATCGTCGATGATCCGCCCGCCCGCATCAGCGGCCAGCGCGGCGATTTCCCGGGCGATGATCTCCGCCCGTTCAGCCGGGTTGACAATGACCGATGCCTTCCGCAGAGCGTCCCGGTATGAAGTCGCATTATCAAGGGTGATTTCACCCGACGAAAGGAAACGATGGCCGCGGGTCGTGCGCCCCGCCGTAATCCCGGCGATCTCGAAGGGGATCACCGCGTCGTCCAGCAGGGAGACGATCCAGCGGACCGGCCGAGCAAAGCGAAAATCGGTGTCGTTCCAGCGCATCGACTTGGGGAAAGAGAGGGACAAAACCAGCTTCGGCAGCAGCTCCGCCAGCACCTCGGCCGACGGCCGCCCCTTTTCGTCGAAAACCGCGCAGACATACTCGCCCTTTTCCGTCGAACGGACCTGCAGGGCCGAGACGTCAATCCCCTGGCCCTTGGCGAACCCTTCGGCCGCCTTCGATGGCTTGCCGTCCTCGCCAAAGGCCACCCGCTTCGCCGGTCCCAGTACCTCGCGGACGCGGTCTTTCTGCATGGGGGCCAGATTTTCCACCAGCAGGGTAATACGGCGCGGGGTGCCGAGGGTGACCAGCTCACCCGCGTCGATGCCCGATTCAGACAGCATCGCCGCCGCCTTCTCTTTCAGCGCCGCCAACACCGGCGGCATGAAGCGGGCCGGGATCTCTTCGGTCCCTATCTCAAGCAGTAGCGTACTCATGATCTCTTTTCCTTAAGAAGGGGGAAGCCCATATCTTCACGCAGTTTCAGGTAACCTTCGGCGCAAAGGCGCGCCAGGTGGCGCACCCGGCCGATGTAGCTCGTCCGTTCCGTAACACTGATAGCCCCGCGAGCGTCAAGCATGTTGAACACGTGCGATGTCTTCAGGCAGAAGTCGTAGGCCGGAAGGATCAACCCCTCCTTGATAAGCCGCGAGCATTCACCCTCGTACATCTCGAAAAGACGCTGGTGCATCGCCACGTCGGCCACCTCGAAGTTGTAGCGGGAGAACTCCACTTCTCCCCGGTGATGCACGTCGCCGTATTTTACGCCGGGGATCCACTCCAGGTCGTAGACGTTGTTGACCCCCTGCAAATACATGGCGATCCGCTCCGTACCGTAGGTAATCTCCGCCGAGATCGGCTTGAGGTCGATGCCCCCCACCTGCTGGAAATAGGTGAACTGGGTGATCTCCATGCCGTTAAGCCATACCTCCCAGCCCAAGCCCCATGCGCCCAGGGTCGGCGACTCCCAGTCGTCCTCCACAAAGCGGATGTCGTGCTCCTCGGGGTTTATGCCGAAGGCGCGGAGGCTGTCGAGATAGAGATCCTGTACGTTGTCGGGGGTCGGCTTGAGGATGACCTGGTACTGGTAGTAGTGTTGCAGACGGTTCGGGTTCTCACCATAGCGGCCGTCGGTGGGCCGTCGGGAAGGCTCGATATAGGCGGTGTTCCATGGCTCGGGACCAAGGACCCTGAGGAATGTGGCGGGATTGAACGTACCGGCCCCTACCTCGATGTCGTACCCCTGGTGAATCACGCACCCTCGCGCAGACCAGAAGCTGTGCAGGGCGAGGAGGAGTTCCTGATATGTCATTCTTTCTCCGGATTTTATTGGAATTTTGGGAGCCGGAATTCTAGCAAAAAGGCGGGAAGGGTGTCAACGATGATAAATGCCCTCGGCAACTGGGAAATCTCAATGTGCCCTTTTGCTTGTAATGTGACCACTTTTGTGTTAAAAGGAAGTCACACTCTCAATATGGAGGCTGTTAGTGATTACTGTTGGAATCAAGGAACTAAAAACGCGCCTAAGCAGTTATGTCGATATGGTGAAGCATGGCGAGGAGGTCGTGGTGACTGATCACGGCAAGGAGGTCGCCCTGGTAATCCCCATATCAAAAGAACGGCAAGCCATCAAATCGCTCATGGATGCCGGAAGGGTAAAGTGGGCCGGCGGCAAGCCGGTCGGCATAAAGGGTGTAAAGGTCAAGGGTGATGCCGTCTCCGATACGGTGCGAAAAGAACGCCGATGATCCTTTATCTCGATACCAGCAGCCTCGTGAAGCTCTATGTGGATGAGGTGTTCTCCGATCTGGTGAAGGGTTGGGTGGCCGAGGCCGAATCCGTGGCAACTTGCCGCGTTGCCTATCCCGAAACCCTGTCGGCCTTCAATCGCCGCCTGAGATGCGGAGACCTGTCGGACAAGGATTACGGCAGATTGGTGAAGAGCTTCAGTAATGAATGGGAAGCCTTTGTCTCCGTCGATTTCGACGAGCTTGATGCGGGTCGACTGGTGGCAAAGCACGGGCTGCGAGGGTTCGACGCCATCCATCTCTCCGCGGCAGGGATCGTCCGGTCGGCGAGGGAGGGGGTCGCGATAGTTTTTCCTCCTTCGACCAAAAACTGAACGAAGCCGCGGCGGCCGAGGGGTTCAGCGTTCTTGGTGGGCCTGCTTCGTAAAAATACGGACGGCAGGGTTGTGGACATATTCCTGCTTGGTGGCTGTTCCTGCAAGGATCGATAGCAGATTATCAGAGCCCGAGAAATTTGTATCTCGCAGCTAATGTTCCATTTGGTATGTTAGTCCAGGTTGGAACCTAATGAAATGAGCAACATACGCCAAGCATTTTTTACTCGCCCGAACAGTTTGCGTGTGCTAAATAGAGCCATTGTCGTTCAGATAATAACTGGTTATGCGTCATGACGCCGCGCTGCATCTTCTGTAAGCAGGACTCGTCCTCGTCCCGCTCCGTCGAGCACATTGTTCCGGAATCTCTGGGCAATATCGATCACGTGCTGCCAGCAGGCGTTGTTTGCGACAAATGCAACAACTACATTGCGCGAGAGATAGAGAAGCCGCTCCTAGACTCTGGTTATTTTCGAGAGCGCCGATTCTTTGCAGGGCTTCCCAATAAGAAAGGCAGAGTTCCGCCTATGGAGGGTGTTCACCTTCAATCCAGAACCCCCGTCCAACTTGTCAAAATGCTAGAAGGAGGCATCAGCATTGGTGCCGGCCCGAACGTCGATGAGTCGGGCTGGGTAAAAAGTGTTCTACAGCGCGAGTCAGGAACCGTAATTGTCCCAGTTGGGGAAAAGCCGAGTGACTATCTGATCTCACGCTTTCTTGGAAAAGTTGGATTGGAAGTGTTGGCCCATCGCGTGCTTGATGTGCCCGGCGGATTGGATGAA
>JAOUDF010000227.1 GCA_029859385.1 Nitrospirota bacterium | reverse complement strand
TTCTGGTGGAGATGTCTGCCAGCCAGGTAAAGGGACTGCCGCTGGAAAAGGATATACGGGATGAGATCGCCAATATCCGCGGCATCGGCAATCTGGCGGCGCGACGGCGTCAGACCAAGTATCTGGCAAAGATCCTGCGAAGGCTCGATGACGAGGAAAGCGAAGAGCTCCTTGCCCACGTTGCGCGGTTCCGGCAGACGAAGGAAAAGGAGACGGAAAACTTCCACCAGATTGAGGCATGGCGCGACCGGCTTTGCGAAGAAGGAGCAAGCGCCGTGGATATTCTGGCCAGAACCTTCCCGGCGGCCGACCTCACCAACCTGCGGAATGCAGTAAGCCGGTTTCAGGATACCCACGGGAAACATGAGTACCGCCTTGTGTTTCAGTTGCTCAGGGGCATCATTGGAGGCCAGAAAGGGCGATGATGAAGCCCCGCCTTCTCCTCCCTGCTCAACTCCTTGCCCTCCTCATCCTTGGCGTACTCCTTGTGTCGCAGGCATATGCCCGCGAGCCGGTCGCCCGTATCTTCGAACTCAAATACCTTAACGCAGAAGAAGCGGAATCCCTGCTGAAACCGTTTCTCTCTCCCCGGGGGACCATCTCCTCATACAAGGGCACCAATGCCCTCATCATCAAGGACACCGCCAGAGTTCTCAACCGGATCGAAGTGCTCCTCAAGGAGCTGGACGTACGACCGAAACAGGTGCGCATAAAGGTCCGCTACGTCGACGAGAAGGAGATAAAAAATCTTGGAATTGACATTCGCTGGAGTTATCGCGACCGGCACTGGTCTGTCGGAAATCCGGTGCGACCGGAAAGCAGTGAAGGAGTCAATATTGAAGCCATATTACGGCAGGAAACCACCACAACTCTTCGGGGCGGAGAATCGGATCTGCTGGTCATGAGCGGCCAGAGAGGCAGGATTTCGGTGGGCCGCAACATCCCCTACGAGGAATGGTTCTACTGGTTCTCACGCCAGTATGGCTACTACGAAAAGAACGTACGGTTTAAAAACGTGACTACCGGTTTCATCGTGGAACCTCGCGTAAAGGGTGAGACCATCGGCATCACCATCATTCCAGAAGTGGCCTACAGCGCGGACAGGGAAGGCGGCGTCATCGAGTACCGCCGGATGGCGACTACCATAGACGTTGAAAATGGCCAATCGGTGATCCTGGGCAGCAGCAGCGAGGATAGAGACGCAGCCATCGAGCATTTTCTTGGCGGTGCCGGAAGCTCGGCGCAGAAGACCGGATTTTCCATGGTACTGACCGCAACGCTGGAGTAGTATCCCCTTCATGAAAAAACTTCTGATCACCCTGCTGATATTATTTGCCTTTGCCGGGCCGTGCCTTGCCGAGGTCTACAGCGCGGACGACCGGGTAATCGGGATATCCAAAACATATACGGTTTCGGGCACTGAATCGCTCATCGAGGTCGCCCGCAGATTCGACCTCGGTTTCAATGAGATCGCCGCCGCTAACCCCGCCCTTGATCCCTTTGCGCCGGGAGACGGAGCCACGGCGCAGATACCGGTTTCATGGATTGTCCCTGCCGCCGCGCCGAAAGAGGGGATTGTGATAAACCTCTCCGAGATGCGGCTTTATATCACCTTTATCGCCGACGGATCGCGGCTTGTGGCAACCTTCCCCATAGGGATCGGCAGCGAAGGAACTGCCACTCCTCTAGGGAATTTCAAGGTAACAGACAAGGTGGTAAGCCCTACCTGGTATGTCCCTAAGTCAGTAAAGGCGGAAAAGCCGTGGCTTCCCGCCGTCGTCCCCCCCGGCCCGGAGAATCCGCTGGGGACCCACGCCATAAGCCTGACCCTCGACTCGATCTTTATTCACGGAACCAACAAACCATGGGGCATCGGGAGAAGGGTAAGTCATGGCTGTATACGGCTCTACCCCGAGGACATTGTGAAACTTTTTGAGCTTACTACCCGGGGGAAACCGGTACATATCGTACGGGAACCGGTAAAAATTGCACTGCGGGAAGAACGGGTATACATCGAAGTACACAAGGACGGAATGGCGAAGGTTGACTATATAAAAACAGCTTCGGACATGCTGCTGCGGGACGGCATTATAGACAGGGCCAGCACCAGTAAACTATATAAAGCCATCGCGGAGAAGTCGGGCGTGCCCGTCGACATTACAAACTAAAAGGCCGGAGAGTTCCCCCTCCGGCCCTGCAGAAAAAGATGTACCTATTTTTTCTGTTCCAGCTCAAACGCCTTGACCGCCTTCTGGGCCGCCTTTTCCGCCCTGTCGGCAGCAGCTTCAGCCCTTGCCGCAGCCTTGTCCGCACTCGCTGAAGCAGCCCCGGAATCCTGAGCCGCCTTCAACGCCTGCTGAGCTTGCGACCTGGCGTCCGCTACATCCTTCTTCAGAGCCGAAATATCAGCTGCCGACGCATCGCATTTCTTTTCCAGAGCACTCAGCCTTGACTCAATGCCGTCGAGCCGCGACTCAACCTTTCCAAGCCGCTCGTAAACCGTATCGATCTGTTTGGTGACGAACTGCTCCGTCGCGCAGCCGGTCATCGAAACCAGAACCACTCCGCATATTGCTGCCAATACCTTGTTCATTGCACCACCTCCCTTCACCTGAGTTTTGTCCGTCTTTTACACCCGGAAAACCAACAACAGTAAAGAGTAGCAAGCGTGCCGCACCTGGTGCACGATGGCGGGAACTTGAGCAGTCCGCACTGATGAAGAAGAAATTTGTTGCAAATATAACTGAATGTTACTAGATATTATGCCTATTATCAACCAGAGAGAACTCTGTACTTTTTTTCCCGGGAAGGATTCCGTCGCGGATGCGCCAGAAGATGGCACTATTCATAGCTTTCATTCTCATGTTTATCGCAAGGGATGGCGCTGCCGCGACCAATGCCGTTGACAAGGTCGTTGTTGTAAAGAGCGAACGGGTCATGCAGATTGTAAAAAACGGCACTATCATACGGTCATACCAGGTCGCCCTTGGACAAGACCCCATAGGCCACAAAACCCGCCGGGGCGATAAAAAGACGCCCGAAGGGACCTATCTGCTGGATCGGCGCAACCCCCGCAGTGAATTCTACAAGTCCATCCACATATCGTATCCGAATGAAACGGACAGGATGAGGGCGCGCCGGGAAGGTGTAGCCCCGGGCGGTGAGATTATGATCCACGGCCTGCCGAGAGGGAAAGAGCTTGTCGGGGAACTGCACAGCGTCCTTGACTGGACTCGTGGATGCATCGCCGTAACCAACGAGGAAATGGACGAAATCTGGGAAATGATCCCGGACGGGACCCCTATTGAAATCAGGCCTTAGTTCTCACCCCCTTTTCTCTAAACTTCGACGGTTTCTTCCCCTCATTTTCTTTACGGGCGGCTTTCTCTGGGACTGCCTTACCCTCACCCGCATCGACCTCCTTCTCGACAACCTGATCTTTCTGGGCTACCTCATACTGCTGAGTGGCCTCATCATCCTCACCACGAAGGTCGCCTTCGGCGCCGTTACCTCACCATTCCTGCTGCGATTTTCCCGCTACTACCCATGGGTGATGCAGTTTATATTCGGCAGCCTTTTCAGTGGCTATGTCGTTTACTACTTCAAGAGCGCGACCCTTGCCGGCCCGGCGATATTCTTCGTTATCCTTGTGGCACTGCTCATCACCAACGAATTTCTTGAAGATCGTATGAGCAACGCCTACATGACCCTCGCCCTCTACACTTTCTGTGTATTTGCCTTTCTCGTCTTCTTTATTCCGGTAGCGACCGGCTACATGAACCGCCTTACCTTTGTGCTGGCAGGCATCCTCAGCCTGGGGGTGGCCGCGATCATTATCAGGTTCGTCTGGTCGCTGCTTCCGGAATGTGGCTCCCCCATTGTTTTCCGCCTTTTGGGCCCGTCGCTTGCCGTCTGGACAGTCATGACGGGCCTCTATTTCTCTAACATGCTCCCCCCGGTACCGCTGTCGATGAAAGATGGCGGGATTTACCGCAGCGTTGAACGGCAGGACAACTCCTATCTGCTGGCCTATGAAAAGCCCTCTTTCTGGCACTTCTGGAGAAAGACCACCGACCCCTTCCATTATCGCCCGGGAGATACCGCCTACTGTTTTTCCGCCGTCTTCGCCCCCACAAAACTGCACAAACGGATATACCACCACTGGAAATTCTACGAAAAA
>JAOUDF010000226.1 GCA_029859385.1 Nitrospirota bacterium | reverse complement strand
GCCGATTATATTGAGCCGTATCGAGCCGGAGCCGGGGTCTATCACGTCCTCTATGGTAAGACCGCAGATCTCTGACACCCGGAGCGCGCCGGCGTATATCGTGTAGAGGACAGCCTTGTCTCTGAGGCCCATGATCTTTGTTGTGTCAGGCTCGGAAAGTATGAGGCCAAGATCCTCGGTTGTGAAAACTTTCGGCAGGACCTTCTGGAACTTCGGCGTCGGCACGCCCTTTGTGGGGTCGCGCAGGATCGCACCGCAGTATGTGAGGTACCGGAAGTACGATTTCAGGGCAGATAGTTTATTTGCCCGCGAGGAATTTTTTGTATTCCCGGCGTCATAGAAGAGCCACTTCATGAACTCATCTATATCGGCCCGGTCGATACTGGAGGGACCCTCGGGCTTGCCCTTTTCCTTGCACCAGGCAAGAAACATCTCAACTGTCCGGCGGTACCGATCAACGCCTGAAGGCTGTCGGCCGCGCTGAACACGCTCATGCTCGCACCAGGGCTTGATATACTCTGTTAGCTTTTTCATTTATTTCCCCTCAACGGTTCAAAGTACTCTGTCCAGCGTTCCACGACCCTCCGGTCTATCCAGGGGACGAAATTGTCCCTGGCCGGAAAGCAGTATATGTCATTGTGCTGGAAATACTCGCCGACTTCGCCGGCCTTTAGAGCTTCATCCGTCAACCTGAAATGATCGACTGGATGAAACGCCCGGGGCAGGTCTTTCTTTATGCGGTACTTCTCAACCGGCTTTCTCACTGAACACCTCACCTCGAACATGAATTTTGCGCTCCCCCCAGACCCCCCACTTTGAAAACAGATAAAAAAAGGGAAAGTATATAACTTTGAACATTTTTGAAATTTAAGACTATATCTTTAAGTGTTTTGTCGGATCGCCCGGGAGTATGAGCCATTTTATAGCGAGTAGTGGGGTAGGGTGTGGACATCTTTCCCTGTGAGTTTTTGATAGGGGGGTGGCCTATACCCTCAACCCGCTGATTGTCTGTAGGCTGATTCAAGCCCTTAACCCTTTGTAATATATCGTTTCCTTTATTGATTTCAACATATTTCAACGGATATGCCCTGTTTTTACTCCGGTTTATTTCGCTTTTTCGGAGTTTCTTCCAGACCTCGGAACTTTCCAGCCAACATAAACAGGTAACAGGGTATGAGCTTAAAGTTTTATCAATCAGATACTTGAACCTATTTAATAACTGTTTAAATATTATTAAGAGAATGTATTTTTCCAAAAGGAAAAAAGCCGGAATCCAGGCGGAGCGAGAATTCAGGCGCGCAAAATCAGCTCCCCCAAGGTTCCATCTTCCCTTCCCCTGCACTTTCCCTTGGAAAATCAGAGGCTTAACCTCAAGGGAAGTTATCCGAGTGCGCCGGTAATCTCCCCCTATACTTCCCCATACTTCCCCAACCCTTCCCCTTATACTTCCCCTTAACTTTTCTTTTAAAATATATATAGTTATATCAATTAGGGGAAGTAAGGAAGTATTTTTGAAAATTGCGCCCGGTTTAATTTTCAGAGGATCGCAAAAAAAATATAAAAAACAGCTGTAACTTATTGACTTTCTTATATAATCACCGCCCTGGCATACGCCTTGCGATGTCTGCCCTTCAAAGGGAAGGCAACTGCCTTGAAATTTTGCCGCGCCAAAGCCGTTGGCTTCGCTTTGGATTTGCAAACTTACGTGCACCGGTCTCTTTCTCATATAATTTTCAGTGGGTGAACAGGATTGACCTTCATCCTTTCGTAAAGAATAATAGCGGTCAGCGCAGGCGCTGGATTGTTTAAAAAACGGCCTATCGGATTGGCCCAGACAATAGGCCGCTCCATGCGATCATTCAGCCTGATGTTCCTCAGTACTATATTTTCTGTATCAATAGCCTCGGTCATTTCATCTCCCTGGATATGATGGATGGATAGGGTGTTTCCGGCTCGATCTGTATATTATGTTCAAAAAATATCTCTCCGGCCGCACGGTCCGTTGCTCTCAGCCAGAGACAGCCCTTACCGGCATAAATATATAAATCAACAGGCTGATCGGAATGTATTTTTGATCGGATAAAGGCGCAGGCTTCGCTTAAAAGGATCTCTTGCCGAGACGGTTTCGGCGCAGCGGAACAACCAGGCCATCGAGTACCAGGTACCACCAGGGTAGTCTTTGATATGTTTTCCTGATATTCACATTTCCCCTCAGGAGATAATAAATGACAGGCTCCCCGGAGTAATCCGAAAAACCACTTTGTAGCCTTACTGTGTGAACACCCTCCATACCCTCTTCTGAATACGCAATTAATATTGACCATACGGTATCTCCTTGCTATAAATGATCCTGCCGGGCAGTTGGCATTTAGTGCTGGCGATTATGTCCGGGTGAAACTGACAATGCAGGAGCCGCTCATCAAATAACAGACATCGATGCGGCGCCGGTAAGCTTGCCTGATCATGCTCCTTGGGATTCAGATGCTCACATCCCGGATCGCAAAACGCTATTTTCTGTAAGCCTTCAATATTGCTCATTATATTGACCTCACCATTTCGCCTGTAATCGCTTTTCTCTGCATGGTTAAGGGTTAGGTATGGGCTGGCTGGCCAGACAGCCAGCCCATATACATACTATTCAGCTGCTTTCAGCTGTGCTTCCGGAATCCAGCTTCCTTTGCCTTCCTTGAACTGTACATAATAATTGTTACGGCTCTCATTGTGGCTCAGCGAAGTAATGAAGCCTGTTTCTCCCAGAGAGGTTGTTACCCGTTGATCAACGTCAAATTTAAAATTTACTGTTTTCAATCTATCACCTCCTTTCTTGCGGCCTAAATATGAGTACCCACAAACTCTGCAATGCTGAAAATCATAATCAAAGTCCTTTACCTCTCCGCACTCTGGGCATTCCTCCCATTTCTCGATTCCGCCTGGTGTATTAAAAGGGAACACTACCGCACCATCCTTATCTTCTTCGAGAACCGCCAGTGCCAGTCACCGGCGATCTTCTTATACTGCTTGAAATCTTTTTTCCGCTGGATATAGGTCCAGCCGGCCTTCTTCATAATGCCGCCGTCGTTGGAGATCCTCGCGCCGAGCGACGTCGGATTCTCGAACGGGTTGCGTATGTGCTGGTTCGCGCAGTAACGGTTAAACAGCGTATGCAGTTCCTTGGCCGTGATGATGAATTCAAAGTTATGATAGAACCCCGTAGGATTGGGGTCGTCATCGTCATCGTCATTTTTGTCGATATATTCATTCGTAAGGTAGAACGTATGGAGATATTCGGGATCATCGAACACCTTCACAAGCATTTCTTCCTGCCCCTCCTTTTTCCCCTCGAGATAGTTCGGATACGGGGCCTCAAAATCAGGATGAGACTGATAACTCAGCTCCTCCGTCGTCTTTCCCCTCATCTTGATCAATATCTCCCTGGACAGCCCGTCCATGAGCGTAAGCAACGTGTTCGAGGTGATTGCCGTCTGGCTCTCCTGCTCGTCCCAGTACCCGATCCAGCGGTCCAGGAGCGTGGCCGCCTGCTTCTTAATAGGGACTTCATGCTGATATGGCAGATGTTCGAGCAGGGCCTCGAGAATGATCATCATCGTGCAGATGTGCTCATTGTTTCGGGACTTGGCGTGACCCGGATATTGGGTCTGAATGTGCCTTGACCAGTACTGCCGCTCCGACAAGTTCGGCAGTACCTGGCGGGCTATCATCTTCAGGATCGTCGAAAGGATCCTCGGCCTGTTCTTCAATATCGCACGCATGACCTCATCATGCATGTATCCATGCTGTTGATACTGCTTTTCGAGCATAAGCGGCATGGTCCTGTTCACGAGCTCCGGCACTCTCCCGGGGAACGCCTCGATCGACGTTACCACCGCCATGCAGAACAGCTTCTGATACAGCACGTCCGTGTCGCTGCCGGCCTTTGACTTCGGCTTGTGCGAGCTGTTGGCCAGCAGCAGCAGGAAGTCGATCGTACCGAGCGTCAGGTTCCTGTTCTCGAGGTTGTCCAGGAAAATGATCGGGTTCTTCGTGGCCACCCTGGTCTCGGCCGCGCCGGTGCCCTTGCCGACATAAGATTCCCCGTATATCAGTTGTGATATGCGTTCCGCGACCTTTGACTTGCCGGCCGCGCTCGATGCAATGATCTGCAGCAGCCCCCTGTCGCTCTGATACTGCATC
>JAOUDF010000225.1 GCA_029859385.1 Nitrospirota bacterium | reverse complement strand
TTTTCATTCGATACCGTCGACGCTCAAATCCTCACACTCTACGAAGTTGAAGACCTTGTGCCGGAAGATGTCGCCGCAATTCTTGCGCTCCCTGTCGACCACATACGAGAAACCCTGTCCCGCACGAGAGAAAGTGAGCAGACAGCTCCCCTTTCCGGCGCCATTACTGAGCTGAGGAAACTCAAAGCGCCTCCCGGATTTTCAATGGCAATCCGTGACTGCTTGGCAATCGAGGCAGATTATCTGCGCTCCAGGGTGGCAAGGAAACGGCTCATCAGGAGTATCGTCATAGCACTCTTGATCGCCGGCACAGTGGCGGGGAGTTGGAGCATCTATAGACATTTTACCGACAGACCCCAACGATCCATGCTGCCATCGTCAGTTGACGAGCCGACGAACACCTTCCCGACTCCACCTCAGGAGACGACACCTTATAGAAAACCTGATACTGCCCCGAAAACGCCGACCTCTCCCGCCTTGCATGAGAAGGGGGTTAACGCCACGCCCTCACCGCCCAGGCAGCCCAACCCGCAAGCTATCGAAGAGACGGCTCCAGCAGCATCAATCCCCACTATTCTTTTGAGCAGGCCCAAGAATCCGGTTAGTTCCCTTGAGGATATTGTCGCCTATGTGCACCCAAAACTGAAAGTGCCGCCGCAGCGCCAGGGAGAGACATGGATCGTGGCGGTAAATGAAGATCAGTTCTGGAACATGTACCGGTGGCTCAAGGCGTTTTATTCAGATATGAGGATCCCTGAGCGGGCCATTCCGAAAGGCGAAGAACAGAGAAGGATCAAGTTCAAGCAAGTCGATTTCATACCCCGGCCCACACAAGGACCGACTCATCCCAATAATTAAACGGGCCTTGGATAGACGAGGTCATTTAAAGGAATTGTTTTACGACCTGACCTCTCGGCCCCGCTGTCTTTTTGCTTCGAAGAGGATTATGGCAGTCGCCATGGCCGCATTGAGGGACTCTACTTCCCCCTCCATGGGGATGGAGATGGTACGGTCGGCTGCGGCGAGCAGGTCGGCAGGCACCCCGGCCGCCTCCTGCCCGACGAGAAGAAGAAACGGTTTTTCCAGACCGGCACCAAAGCAAGACTCCGTCGCCGATGTCCCGGTGGCAATGGTGACATAGCCGGCCTCGCCCACCCTCTTCAGCAGAGCGGAAACGTCATCCGCTTGAATGACCGGTACCCGCAGGATGCTCCCCATGGAGCCGCGAACTACCTTCGGGTTGAACAGGTCGACCGTCCCCGGTGCACAGAAGATACCCCCCGCTCCTGCCGCCTCGGCGGTGCGGATGATGGTCCCCACGTTGCCCGGGTCCTGAAGCCCGCAGAGAAGCAGGACGGGTCGTCGGCTTTTCAGCACGGCATCCTCTGTCCATTCCGGCATGTCGACCACCGCCATAACGCCGGGACTGGTGGTGAGGCTCGACACTGTCTTCATGAGCTTTTGAGGCACTACGGCAACAGGCACCCCCCGCCCTTCAGCCGTCTTTACAACGCCGGAAATCCCGGGTTGGCGCTCTTCTTCGCCGCACACGACCAGCCTTTGGGCCCTGCCCGATGCGACGGCCTCAGCGGCAAGGGACGCCCCTTCCACTACAAACGCTTTTTCATCGCGACGGAACGCGGACTTTTCCTGAAGAGACTTCAGGTATTTTATGAGAGGATTGTCTTTGCTGCTGATGAGGTTTTTCATGGGAGGGAGGGTACCACATTACGCACAAAATTCACATGGACATTACCCGGTTTTGCCCCCCCTGTTTTGCGACATAGAGAGCATTTTCGGTTTTACGGACCAGTGCCTCGGCATCGACGGAGTCGGCGGGAAGGGAAGAGACCCCCATGCTGACCGTAACGGCGCCGCCTTCCTGCAACTCTCGATAGGGGAACGGATGCTGTTCGATCTTTTTACGAATGCGCTCGGCAACAAGTCTGGCTCCATCTTCATTCGTCTCGGGCAGGATTAGGGCAAGCCTCCCCCCATCGTACCGAGCAACGACATCGGTTGCCCTCAACTCGCCCAGAATAAGCCCGGACATTATCCTGAGAAGTTTGTCCCCTTCTTCCATTCCATGGACGGTGTTGTAGTAATTAAGATGGTCAATATCCAGGATGACAAGGGAAAGGGTGCGCTTGTAGCGGCTTGCCCGCTTCGTCTCCTCCTTCAAGCGGTTATCAAAGAAGAACCTGTTGTACAGGCCGGTAAGGTCGTCCTTCAGGGAGAAGTGTTTCGCCACTTCATACAGGTTGGCGTTCTCAACCGCCATGGCCACATGTTCCGCAATCGCCGAAAGCAGGTCGACCTGGTCCTGGTCTATAAGCTTGCCATCTTCCCTGATAGCAGCCATTACCCCCGATATCCTCCCTCTCGTCCCAAAGGGGAGCACGAGCATGCAATACTCATAAGGGAGGATGATATGCTCTTCGGGAGAGACTTCATGGAGGGCATCGTTGCTTATCACCTGTACCGTATGCCCGTCCCGGGCGGCCCTGCCCAGTACTCCGTCTCCAACCCTGAAAACCGGAATCCCGGCCCCCTGCTTGGGAAAGTGAGTACACGCGGCCATTCTCAGTCCCGTACCGGAGTCGTCGACAAGCAGCACCAGCATTTTGTCGAAGGACATCTGCTCCGAGAGCTCCATCAGCGTGTGGGACAGCAGTGATTTGACATCGAGGCCTGCTCCCAGGACGCTGGTCACCTGGTAAAGGGTGGACATCTCCTTTATCTTCGTGTCCAGGCTCTCTCTGGCGGTGCTCAATGATTCCGTCATCCTGTTGAACTCTTGGGCAAGCTCGCCGATCTCATCCTTGCTTCCGGTTTCAAGACGATGAGAGAGGTTCCCTTCGGAGATGATTGTCACGCCCTTGTGAAGCTCAAGCAATGGATGGGTGATTGACCGGGATATGTAAATGCTGAGAAATATTCCAAAGAGGATTACGGAAAGGACCATCACGAGAAATAACATCTTCACGCGGCGTACATTGGCGGCTATCAGCTTGTTCTCTTCCTCTACCTTTTTTTCAGTAAGGAGATGAAACTCATCGGCCAACAGACCGAGAGAGCGAGAGAGGTGGTTGATCTCCTTCATGAGTTCGGCCGCATTCCTGTTTCCTACCGGGTTGTCTATATAGAGGACGGCAACGGCCTTGCCCGCCAGATGTATCGCACCATCACCAACATCTTTTGCCACGTTTTGCCACTTCTCGTCCTCCTGATACCTGCTCAGCTCGGCAAGCGTGGCGGATATTTCGGCAAGGATATGGTCGAAATTATCCCTCTCGGCAGCATCACCGGCTATGAGGTAATTGTTGACGGGCGCGACAAGGCGATGGATGTGAAGACGGAGATTCCCCGCGAGGTCAACCTTTCGGGAAACCTGGTCCACTTCCTGCGCAAAGTTCGATAGCTGGTTGATAACAACGACAGCCGCCGCCATGGCAAGGGTAAACAGGATCGCCCCGGCCACAAAACTACCCAGCAGTTTTTTTCCGATGCCCATATTCATCTGATCATTGTCCAATGACGGTCAATATTTTGATTCCCGGCAGGCCGACCGCCTTCATTTCATCTTCCGGGACATATCCGATACCTCCCGGTTCAAGGGCAATATATCTGATGATCTCCGAGGCCCTGCGCTCGATGAGCGGCGCCGTAACCCCGCCCTGGAAAATCTTTCGTGTCCAGTGCAGCTTGTATTCCTTTGGGGTCATCCTGACAATGGCGGAAATAAACAGGTCCTTGACCGGACCTTCCGCATAGTTCACCGGCTGCACCTTCATCCCCTCGTGGAACCGTTTTTCACCAAGATAGATATCACGGATATCACGTTCAGAGATGCCCGCAAGAGGGCCTGCCGCATTGACGATAACGACGACCTTCGTCGTCTGGGCCTCGGCGGTAGCCAGGAAAATGATCCCGATCAGGAAAAAGAGTCGAGCAATAATGGTAATCATGCGGTGCCGGCTAAAAACTGAAGGCCCACTGGGTCTCAATCACGTTGTATGTCCGTTCATGTTTCTGTTTGTCGTACCGATACTGAAGCTTGATGCTGCTCTTGAGCGTATCTATGTCGTATCTGAGTCCCACGATAGCCTGCTTCCGGTCGTTCTGCATGTCGAGGGCGCGAAAATACGGATCATCGTCATCAACGTTCAGATACTCATACCTGACATAAGGGGTAAATG
>JAOUDF010000224.1 GCA_029859385.1 Nitrospirota bacterium | reverse complement strand
TAGACCAGTGCCCTGAGTTTTTCTATATCGAGGATCTCCATCTCCCCGCCGTTGGACCTGATGACGTGCCCCTTCTCCAGTTTCTTGAGCGACCGCGACACCATCTCCCGCACCGTTCCGACCACCGCCGCAATCTCCTGATGGGTCATGTTCAGGTCGATGGTGACGCCTTTCCCCTTGGGCACCCCTTTTTCCTCGGCCATGTCGAGGAGGAGCCGCGCCAGTCGCTTGCCCACGTCGTTGAAGGAGAGGTCCTCCACCAGCGAGAAGAGTTTGCGCACACGGTTTGAAAGGCTTTCGATGGTCCTGAGGGCGACCAGGGAGTTCTCGGTAGCGATCTTCCGGAAATCATCCTTTTCGATGATCATCACATAACTGTCTTCCATGGCCAGCAGGGTGATGGGATTACCGCCGCCGTCGAAGATGGGCACCTCGCCGAAGGAGTCACCGGCGCCGAGGAAATAGAGCACCTGTTCCCTGCCGTCTTTCGAGGTCTTGAATATCTTTGCCGAGCCGCTGAGGAAGATGAAAAGCCCGATACAGGGCTCGTTTTCGTAGATGATGACTTCGTTGTTTCGATACTTGCGGATGAAAGACCGGTCCTTGATGGCGATCAATTGCTCCCGGTCAAGTCCTGCGAAGAATGGAATTGCCTCGAGCTGGGACAGGACATCCCTCACCTCGACCCCTCTGTTTACTACCATCGTATTTCTCCCGTTGAATGTGACTTTGGCGGATTCATTCGTTTATACGATATGATGCAATGGAATGTGTCAGCAGTTCGTGGGAGATTTTACCGATTATACCCGACAAATGTCACTATTTATTTTTATTGGCAGGAGAAAAGGCACTCAATATTTACATATGGTTCCTGTTTGAGTTAGCATGATGCGAATTAAACCCTGAGGACTCGATGAGCCACGAATCCAATCCTGATAAGCCGCACGATTCCCCCATTGACCGCAAGACCTTCCTGCGGCAGGGTTTTTTCATGATGCTGAAACCCCTAGCCGGCGCCCTGGAGGAGAATGTCCAGAAGATGACGCGAGAGGTGCTGAGGCCCCCCGGCGCCCTGCCCGAGCTGGAATTTCTGGCGGAGTGCACCAAGTGCGACCTCTGCATGAAGGCCTGCCACCAGGGGGCTATCCGGATTGCCGACGAGTCGTATGGCCTTGCCATCGGCACGCCGATAATCGTGGCGCGTGAAAC
Organism: Nitrospirota bacterium; assembly: GCA_029859385.1. GTDB lineage: Bacteria > Nitrospirota > JAOUDF01 > JAOUDF01 > JAOUDF01 > JAOUDF01. Next base: position 3,004 of record JAOUDF010000224.1, on the reverse strand, counting down.
ACCCTGCTACCTCTGTGACGACATGACCTGCATAACCGCCTGCCCCACCCCTGCCCTTCAACCGCTGGACAGGCGCGAGGTAAGGATGGGTACCGCGGTAATCAATACAAAAAGCTGCTTTGCGTACCAGGGACAGGCGTGCGACTACTGCTACGCCCGCTGCCCCTTCCCCGACGAAGCCATATTCATGCAGGACGGGAAGGTGCCGGTGGTGGTGCCTGAAAAATGCACCGGCTGCGGGATTTGCGAGCACTTCTGCGTGACCACTACTCCGGCTATACGGATAATTCCTGCGTAGGAAGACCACATGTAAATAAAAAAAGGCACTGTCGTGGATGACAGTGCCTTTTTCTTTGTCCGGACGATTGAAAGGAAAATTACTTCTTCTCTTCCTTCTTGGCCTCCTCAGCCTTTGCAGGCTCAGCCTTGGCGGCATCTTCGGCCTTCTTCTTCTTGGCGGAGACCTTCTTTACCTTCTTGGTCTCTTCTTTCTTGGCCTCTTCAGCCTTTGCGGGCTCAGCCTTGGGGGCCTCCGCAGGAGCAGCAGCCGGAGCGGCGGCAGGAGCAGGAGCAGCCTCCTTCTTCTTGGCATCAGCAGCGAAGCCGAGACCGGAGAACGCAACGGTCAGCGCGAGGGCGAGAACAGCAGCGGAAATCTTCTTGATCATCTGGGTATTCACCTCCTTCCGGGTTGGGAGTATGTCGAGTCTGCGCCGTTACTTTGCAGACACCATGCCAACCCGGAGAAAAGATAAATAGTCCAGAAATTACAACTGATTAAGTAGTCTTCTATAGTTGACACCCCGGTATGGAACCACCTCAATACACCATTTGGGTTATCATATACACCAATTGGGTTAAGGTTCCTCCCTCTTTATGCCAAACTTGTTCAACCGGTATTGCAGGGTACGATAACTCATGCCCAGAAGCGGCGCCGCCTTCGCAATAACCCAGTCGGCCTTCTTCATGGCCTTGAGCAACATCTCCCGCTCAACCTCCTCGAAGGACACCCCTTCACTGGGCAGCTCCAAGTCGACCTTTCCGGCTGAGCCGGCCTTCATGTGCAGCTCCAGGGGCAGCGCCTCCCCATCGAGGATGTCGCCATCGGCGAAGAGGATTGCCCGCTCCACCACCCCTTCCAGTTGCCGCACATTGCCGGGCCACGAATAGTGCACGAGAAGATTCAGGGCCTCGTCGGACATGCCTCGCATCGCCTTGCCGTGAAGGCGACCGTGCTTTTCCATGAAGTGCCCCACAAGGCGCGGGATGTCTCCCTTGCGCTCCCGTAGCGGCGGCAGCTGGATGGCGATGATATTCAACCGGTAGTAGAGGTCTTCGCGAAATGTCCCCTTCTTGATCTCCTCATCAAGTTTTTTGTTGGTGGCAGCCAGAATCCGCACATCGATTTTCAGGGTTTCCTTGCCGCCTACCCGGCGTATCTCCTTTTCCTGAAGCACCCGTAAAAGCTTTGCCTGCAGGCTCATCCCCATGTCGCCGACCTCGTCGAGAAACAGGGTCCCCCCTTCCGCTGCCTCAAAGAGCCCCGCCTTCCGGGTTGATGCCCCGGTAAATGCCCCCTTTTCGTGGCCAAAGAGTTCGCTTTCCAGAAGGGTCTCGGGAATGGCGGCGCAGTTGATGGCGACAAACGGCTTGTCCTTTCTGGGGCTGTTCTGGTGAATGGCCTTGGCAATCAACTCCTTGCCGGTGCCGCTTTCCCCGTAGACAAGGACGGTGGAACCACTTCCCGCGACCTTCCTTACGATCTTCAGCACCTCCTGCATCCGGCCGTCGCTGGCAATGATGTTGTCGATACTGAACTGCTGCCCCAGTTGTTCCTTGAGACGCCGGTTTTCCCGGAGGAGCCGCGTCTTGTCGACGGCATTCTTCGTTACCAGCAGAAGGTCGTCCCGCTCCAGGGGCTTGGTAAGGTAATCGAAGGCCCCGAGCTTCATGGCCTCCACAGCCGTATTCACCGTGCCGTGGGCGGTCATGATGACGACGCTCAGTGCAGGCCGCTCCTTGACGACAACCCGCAGGAGCTCTATACCGTCTCCATCCGGAAGCTTGAGGTCGGTAAGAACGGTGTCATAGGTACCCTCGCGCAATGCGCGAACCCCTTCCTTAAGATTGGGCAGAGCGATTACCTCGTACCCTTCACCGCTCAGGATGGTGCTCACTATCTCACGCTGCGCCTTTTCATCCTCAACCAGGAGGATCGACCCCGCCGCCATTATCCCTCCCTCTGTAGCGGCATCTCTACCAGCACTTCGGTACCGATATTCTCGCCGCTGTCTATCAGTATCCTGCCGCCATGTTCCTCAATAATCCTTTTTGTAAGGGCAAGCCCCAGGCCTATCCCTGCCTCTTTCGTAGTAAAGTAGGGCTCAAATATCTTGACCGCATTTTCAGGGGTTATGCCTACTCCGGAATCCTTTATTTTTACCACGGCCGTATCCTGATTGCATGACGCCTCGACCGACAATCTGCCCCCTTCGGGCATGGCCTGGATCGCATTGAGCACCAGGTTCATGAAACAGGTCTTTATCTGTTTTTTGTCCATGGGTATCGGCGGCAGATTGCTCTGAAAACTCTTCTGGACGATGACGCCCTGTTCCCTCAGTTTTTCTCCCGCCAGACTCAGGACCTCATTGAGAGTTTCAGGTAGTGATTCAAGAGCTATGGACAACCTGACAGGCTTGCCGTAATCAAGAAAATTGCTGATCATGGCGTTGAGCCGGTGGACCTCGCCCTTGATGCCCGACAAGATGCCCAGAAATTCCTCCCTGGCCTGGGGATCGTCGGGCGGGTATTTCGACCGGATATGGTCGATGCTCAGGTTGACCATGTTCAGCGGATTGCGCACCTCATGGGCAATGCCCGATGCCAGCTGGCCTATCTGGGAGAGGTGTTCCGACTGCCTCAGGCGCTCCTCCAGCTCCTTCATCTCCCTGAGCCCCTTTACCATCTGGTTGAAGCTTTGGGTCAGCTCCCCGATCTCGTTTCT
>JAOUDF010000030.1 GCA_029859385.1 Nitrospirota bacterium | reverse complement strand
GGTGCACCAGTCGTATGTCGTGGTTGAGACCCCCGAGGGGATCGAGATCGTTGACCAGCATGCGGCCCATGAGCGGATTCTCTACGACCGCTACCGCCGTTCTCTCAGTGACAAGGCGGTGGAGGTCCAGGGGCTGCTCTTCCCGGTTCAGGTGAACCTGCCGGTAAATGAAGTGGCGGTGCTCAACGAGAATATCGACCTGTTGCGGAAGATGGGGATCGACATCGATCTTTTCGGAGAGGGGACATTTATCGTCCGGGGACTCCCGTCATTCCTGGCGGCCCGTGAGGCGAGCGACCCGGTTGCCCTGCTCTCGGAGATTGCGGGGGAGTTGATTGCGAAGGAAAAGAGTGTAAAGGTAAGTGAACTGGAGGAGCGGCTGGTGCTTCTTCTGATCTGCCACAGCTCGGTACGGGCAAGGCAGAGTCTGGACCAGCGTGAGATGAGGGAACTGCTCAGGAATCTTTCGGCAACGGAGATGCCGGCCACCTGCCCCCACGGCAGGCCCATAAAGGTATCGTTCTCCGTAAGGGAGCTGGAGCGGATGTTCAAGAGGGTGACGTAATTATTGGTAAATTCTCAAGCAGGCGCTGGGCCGGTCCGGCAGGTCGGTCCCATCGGCCTGATCGGTCCGATGATCTAGCGCCGATTTTGAAGGCGAATTTGACATGAGTAAACCACTGGTACTTGTAGGTCCAACAGCGTCGGGGAAATCGGCGGTGGCGCTGAGGGTGGCGAAGATGATGGATGCGGAGATCATCAACGCCGACTCGGTACAGGTCTATCGCCACCTTGACCTGGGTACGGCAAAGCCGCCGATGGAGGAACGCAAACAGGTGCCCCACCACCTCATCGATATGGTGGAGCCATCGGAAGAGTTCAGTGCCGCTCGTTTCCGGACTATGGCCCTCAAGGCCATAGACGACATCATCTCCCGAGGCAAGGTGCCGATCATTACCGGCGGGACGGGGCTCTATATCCGGGCGCTCTGCCGCGGTCTCTTCTTCGGGCCTTCCGCAAAAACCGAGGTCAGGGAAGACCTGATCGCCGTGGAGGCCCAGGAATCGGGGACCCTTTACCGGAAGCTGGCCGAGGTCGATCCGGAAGCGGCAACGAAGATTCATCCCAACGACCTTCGAAGGGTCGTCCGGGCGCTGGAGGTATTTCTCTCCAGCGGAAAGAAGATATCCGACCTTCAGAAAGAGTGGGAAGGCGAGGATACGGGCAATTTTATTCTGGTAGGGCTTGCCTGGGACCGTAAGGAGATATACCGCAGGATCAACGAGCGGGTAGACCGGATGCTGGCCTCGGGGTTTGTGGACGAGGTGCGGTCCCTTCTCGACCGGGGAGTCAGTCCCGATCTCAAGCCGATGAAGTCGCTGGGCTATCTGCAGATAGTGGAGCATCTGCAGGGGAAATACGACCTGGAAAGGGCCCGGGAGTTGATCAAGATGGAGACAAGGCGTTACGCCAAGAGGCAGATGACATGGTTCAGAAAAGAGCCCGGCATTCTCTGGATCGAGTGCCGGGATGAAATGGCGATCAGCGAGATAGCGGACAGTGTAATGCACACATGGCTTGATTACGGGGGGAGATAGCATGTCAAAGGGGCAAGGCAACATCCAGAACCTCATCCTGAACCTTCTCAGGAAAGAGAAGATGGCCGCAACCATTTACCTGGTGAACGGCGCGAAGATCCGCGGCACCATCAAGGGGTTCGATAATTTCGTACTCCTGGTGAAGGGGGACTCCCCGCAGATGGTATACAAGCATGCCGTCTCCACCATCATCCCCGAATCGCCGCTGGAGGGGCTTGACAACCTGCTTGCCGCGGAGGGGGAATAAGCTTGTCAGAGATCGGTCCGGCCGCGGGGAGCATACTTCTTGTCCCTGAAGGGAGTACAGGGGACCCCTACCAGATACTGGCTGAGTATGTGGAGCAGGGGGAGTATGCCCTCTGTTTTACCGCCGACCGGCCGGTCAAGGTTGCCGGAGAATACGGACTTAAAAAAGCGGCATTTTATCAGTTCTCCTCAAAGATTTCGTACAACACCATCGACCCTGGCGACCTCAGAGGTGCGTGGAGCCATGTATCCTCGTCCCTTCGGGAGAACGCCCGGATTGCCATTCTCATCAACCATCTCGATATCATTGCCGGCAAGAACTCCATCCACAAGGTGCGGTCGTTTCTCGTAAGGCTGGCCGACGCGGTCAAGGTGAGCGGTTCCGCCCTTGTCCTTGCCTATGACGAAAAAAAGATCGCCCCCGACCTGCTTCCGTTTATTCATAAACTTCAAACCAGAAAATTGTCCGAAATCGTGGCGGAAAAGGAGCGCCGGGAGGATGGGTTCAAGGTCTTGCTCGAGTTCAATGACCTCCTCTCCGATGCCCTGCTGGAAGGGGATATTTACCAGGCAGTCGTGGGCCATTCCGCCCGGGTCCTGGGGGCCAAGTACAGCGCCCTCTTCCTGCCGGAAGATGATGGGCGGTCTCTTCGGGTACAGGCAGGGTTCAACCTTTCATGGGCCCAACTGTCGTCGACGGGCAGGCGACGGACAACAAAAGCCGCCGAACCGGGGACTGATCCCGTAGAGAGGGCATTTTCCGGCAAAAGCATTCAGATGGTCCCGGACGTCCTTGAGTTGCCCGAAGGCGAACCGCTGCGGGAGGAGGCAAGCCGGGAAGGGTATTCGTCGGTAGCGGCACTGCCTCTTGTCCATCGGGGTGAGGCACTGGGTGTTCTCTGTTTCTGCTTTGAACGCCCCATCGAGCCCGATGACGAGCGCGAGAACCTTATGGCCGCCATCAGTCATCAGGCGGCGGCCGCCCTGGCCAATGCCCGGTTCCATGAGCAGATGGTGGCAAGGAATCGTCAACTTTCGGCCCTGCTCGAAACCTCCAAGGGCATTAACGCCGACCTGAGCCTGAAGACCGTTCTCAACTCCATAGCGGCAAAATCGGTGGAACTTCTTGGCGCCATGAAGAGTGTCGTATTGCTGTGGAATGAAGAGGCGCAGCAGCTTGAAATAGCGGCCAAAAAAGGGTTGAAAGGGAAGGAATATGACGGGCTCGTCATCTCACTCGGGGAAGGGGTGTCGGGGAAGGTAGCCGAGTCCGGGAAGCCGCTCATCGTCAACGATTACCAGTCGTCGACCTACCGTATGGAGCGGTTTACTCATACCACTGCCTTTATCGCGGCCCCGATCCTCAAGGGGACTGAACTTCTTGGAGTGATCGGTGTGCTGAGCGAGGAAGAGGGGATAAGGTTTGACAAGGGATCGCTCGACCTGCTCACCCTGTTTGCCTTGCACGCGGCAATTGCCATTGGTAATGCCCGACTTCATCAAGAAACTCTCAGTATGTCGCACGATCTTGGAAAGCGGGCCAATGAACTGGCCAGTTTGCACCAGATAAGCCGTGCAGCATCAAGCAGTCTGGACCTTGATGTGTTGATGGAAAAGAGTGCGACGGAAGCGGCTGCCGTTATCGGTGTCGATCGCGTGGCCATTGCCTTGCTGGATGATGAGAAAGATGTGCTGGTTGTCCAGTCGATTTACGCTGTAAACGATGATTCCCGGCTTAAGTTCTGGAAAGGAGCCAGTCTCAGTCTTGTCGATTTTCCCACGGGATCGAAGGTGCTGGCTACCTCTCAGCCGATTACCATCAATTGTGAGGAGATTGGTAGCTCGAGTGAAGTGGAGACGGCTTTTTATTGCTCTCAGAATATCCGCTCAATCCTCTTTGTCCCTCTTGTTTCAGTCGCCGGGAATATCGGTCTCATCAGCTTCGCAACCATTGATCGGATGAAGGAGTTTGACGAGTCTTCCATTAACTTCTGTATGATGGTCGCGGGCGAGCTTTCCCTGGCGGTGCAGAATGCCCGCCTTCACGGAGAAACCACGGCGCATTTGAGTCGACTCAACAGCCTGATGCGCATTATCAAGTCGATGGATATGGCCGGCGACCTTGAGGAAGTGTTGACACAAAGCCTGAAAGAGGTAAAGCGCGTCTTTCGGTCAACAGGAGAGACCATATACCTGCGAGATACCGAATCAAACGCCCTCAGGGAATTCATCGGAAGAGGGACGGCGAAGAAGCATGAACGTCTGTGCGAAGGCGTGGATTGCATGCTTCTGGAGAACGGGAAGATATCCCTGTTCAGTCAGGAACCGAAGGCGGTGAACTGCCCGGCGTTTGGCGATGGCAATGGCGATTTTATCTGTTCAGCCCTGAAGTCCGGCGACGCAGTCTATGGGACGCTGCGGGTCTATTCGAGGAACGGGCATGGATTCATGAACGGCGACCGACAGCTGCTGGAGGCTATCGGTGAACAGCTGGCAGGGCATCTGGAGCGCCGACGCCTGCTGCAGCAGGTGACTCACATGGCAATAACCGACCCGCTGACCGGCCTCTACAACAGGCGGGAATTCCTTCGCCGGTTCGATTCGGCGTTGACCGCCGCGGAGCGCTACCGCAGACCGCTTTCGTTTATGATGATGGATCTCGACAATTTCAAGGCATATAACGACGCCCTCGGACATCAGGCCGGAGACGCGCTTCTCAAGGAAGTCACCGCCCTCATCAGGCGCTATATTCGCGAGCCCGATATCTTCTGCCGCTACGGAGGAGATGAGCTCTGCGTTATCCTGCCGGAGACCGGCCGGGATGAGGCGCTTGCCATGGCAGAGCGTATCAGGAAGGCGATGGAGTCGCACTGTTTTAAAGGGGAAGACCAGGAGCGAGGAAAGATAACCCTGACCCTTGGTATTGCGGAATATCCGGGGCATGGAAAAAACAGGGACGAACTTATCCTCAGGGCTGACAACGCCCTTTATCTGGCAAAGAGGCACGGCAGGAACCGTGTATATGATCACCGAGAGGAGTCATAATGTCATCAGCACGTATCGGCATCATTGGGGGCAGTGGACTATACGAAATGGAGGGGTTGTCGGGAGTTCGTTCGGTGCGGGTCGAGACCCCTTTCGGCGACCCTTCGGACGAGATTGTACTGGGTGAGTTGGGCGGAATCGGTCTGGCCTTTCTGCCCCGTCACGGCAGGGGGCACCGGATACTCCCCTCCGAGATCAACTTCAGGGCCAACATCTATGCGCTCAAAAAACTGGGCGTTGAGCGGATTATTTCGGTGAGCGCCGTTGGCAGCATGAGGGAGAAGATTGAGCCCGGTCATATCGTGATCCCGGACCAGTTCTACGACCAGACGAAAAAGAGGAGCAGTACCTTCTTCGGCGACGGTATCGTGGCCCATGTGAGCATGGCCGACCCTGTCTGCGGCCATGTGGCCAAAGCCCTTGCCGCGGCGGGGCGGGAAGTGGGGGCGGTCATCCATGAGGGCGGCGTATACCTGTGCATAGAGGGACCCCAGTTCTCTACCCGTGGCGAATCACTCATCTACCGGCAATGGGGTGTCGATATCATAGGAATGACAAACGTTACCGAGGCCAAGTTGGCAAGAGAGGCCGAAATTTGCTATGCTACCGTGGCCCTTTCCACCGATTACGACTGCTGGCATGAGAGTGAAGAGGACGTGACGGTCGAAGCGGTCATAAAGATTATCCAGCAAAATGTCGAAACGGCAAGACGGATCATCCGCGCCGCGGTCCCTGTGATAGCGGGCGAGAGGACCTGTGGTTGCGGCCATGCCCTCAAGAATGCCGTCATGACGGCGCCGCAGCTGATTCCGCCGGCTACGCGGCAGTCGCTGGAACTGATCATTGGAAAGTATGTTTCATAGGTCTTATGCGACCTATAGGGCCTATAAAAAGGAGTTTTCATGAGCCTTCTCGTAGTTGGTTCCGTCGCCTTCGATACCGTCACCACCCCTTTCGGCCACGCCGATGAGGTGCTTGGTGGCTCGGCTACCTATTTTTCCGTTGCCGCGAGCTACTTCACTCCTGTGTCGCTGGTGGCGGTGGTGGGGGAGGACTTCCCCGCAAAGCATATTGAGTTCCTGAAAAGCAGAAATATCAGCACCGAGGGGCTGGAAACGGTCTCGGGCAAGACCTTCCGCTGGAAAGGGGAGTACGGCTTCGACCTCAACCAGGCGAAAACCCTGGAGACCCACCTCAATGTCTTTCAGAACTTTCATCCGCGGCTTCCTGAGAGCTACAAAGAGGCAGAGGTGGTCTTCCTTGCCAACATCGACCCTGAACTACAGCTCGACGTACTCAAGCAGGTCAAGTCTCCTGCCCTTGTGGTATGTGATACCATGAACTACTGGATCGAAGGGAAGTACGACGCCCTCGTCCACACCCTGAAGTCGGTGGATATCATGGTCATCAACGACGGTGAGGCGCGGGAGCTGGCCAAGGAGGCGAACCTGGTGAAGGCCGCCCAGAAGATACTCTCCTTCGGCCCCAGGAGTGTGGTCATCAAGCGGGGTGAGTACGGCGTCATAGCCTTTGGTCGTGACGGGGCCTTTGCTGCTCCGGCCTATCCTCTCGAAAGCGTCTACGACCCGACCGGGGCGGGCGATACCTTCGCCGGCGGTTTTCTCGGCTATCTGGTGTCGACGAGGAATTTCTCCGATGCGTCGATCCGCAAGGCGATCATCATGGGGAGCGTCATGGCCTCCTTCAATGTGGAGGCCTTCAGCCTTAACCGCCTCAAGAGCCTTGAATACAGCGAAATTGAAGGAAGGTTCATGGAGTTCAGGAGATTGACCCATTTTGAAGATCTTTCGTAAAGGCGGTACAATAGTTGCTGTCAGGAGTCTGAGAGGTCTGTCTGGGTGTGGACTGCTGCTGGTCCTTGGGCTTGTGGCGGGCTGTGCGGGGGCTCCCGTTGCCGAAGACAACAGCCCCATGGCCGAGGCCCACTACAAGATCGGCGTGGCAGGCCTTAACAGGAACGACCTCCAGAAGGCGCTGGTGGAGTTTCAGAAGGCGATAAACCTGAACCCGGGCGACAAGAAGCTCCATTTTGCCATTGCCCAGGTATACGACCGGCAGGAGCGAAGCGGCGAGGCCGTAAGGGAGCTGGGAGAGGCCATCCGGATCGATTCCACCTACTCGGAGGCCTACAATTATCTCGGCACGATTCATACCAAGGAACATCGTTATGACGAGGCGCTCCGTGTTTTCGGAAAGGCACTGGAAAACCCGCTTTATGCCACGCCCCAGATGACCCATTACAACATGGGGCTGACCTATCAGGCCATGGGCCGGGAAGACGAGGCGCTTAAAAAGTTCCAGCAGTCGACGAGGATCGACCCGTCGTTCATGCCCGGGTATCTGGCCTGGGGGCAGCTTGCGGGGCGCATGGGGCGGTACAAGGAGGCGGTAGATGCCTGGCGGGGTGCGATTTCTCTGGCGCCCGAGGCCCTTGATGTGAGAATGGAACTGGCAACCGCCCTTTACAACGACCATCAGGATGCCCTGGCCATTCAGGAGTTCCGGAGGGTAGTAAGGGAAGACAAGGACGGTCTGTGGGCCGACTCTGCGCGGCGTTATCTCGAGGTATTGCAGAAGTAAGTAGAAAGATTGCAGCGCTTACCTGAACAGGGAGAGATATGGAAACTGTAGGGGCTGTCCTCAGGAAATTGAGGGAAGATCACGGGCTTACCATCGAAGATGTCGCCAAGAAGACGAGGATCCGCGCCGAGATACTGCGCAACATCGAGTCGGGCGATTACCATCAGGTTGCGGAAGGTCCATTTCTGCGCGGCTTCGTGAGGTCGTATGCCCAGGCGCTGCGACTGTCGGAAGATGAGACCGAGCGGCTTCTTGACTCCATGCATCCGGTACGACCGGCGGAAGCGAGCAAGCCACCCAGGGAGGAGCGCCCTCCGGTCTCCCCGGCCTGGTACGGTGTCGGTGCGCTGGCGGTCGTTGCCGTCATTGTTGCCGTCCTGCTGATGAGCAAGAAGGATGACGTAACGGCCCCTCAGGTTGAGCCAGCGCCTGCCGAGGCGCCTGTTGTCCCTCCTGCCCCTCCTGCTGCCGAAACGGCTCCTGTTCCGGTACCGGCGCCAACTGTCGAGCCTTCTATCAAGCCCGGTCCTCAACCTTCAGTACAACCTCAACCTCAGGCACAGCCGCAGCCTCCAATACAGCCTCAGGTGCAGCCACAGCCTCAGGTACAGCCACAGGTACAACAGCCTAAGGTGCAACCACAGCCTCAGCCATCAGCGCAGCCTCAGGTGCAGCCTCAGGTGCAGCCTCAGGTGCAGCCTCAGCGTGCGGCAACGGAACCGCCGGCCGAAACAGAGGTCGCTGAACCTGTTCACCTCAAGGTAAGGGCGCGGGAGGAATGCTGGGTACGTGTCTCACTGGACGGAAAGCCTTCGCAGCAGACGCTGCTCTCCGCCGGAGAGACCAGGTCATGGGAGGCCGGCAAGAAGGTCAGGATTACCTTGGGCAATGCGGCGGGAGTAGTGCTGGTGGTCAATGGAAAAGAGCATGAAAATCTCGGCAACCAGGGTGAAGTGGTCAAGGATATTGTGATTACCGCCAAAGGGCTTACATTGCCGGTGGCCACGGAGAAGAAAGAGTGAGAGAGATAGAGGAAAAGGCCGGTGCCGCGGCGGACTATCTGCGCAAGAGTGTTCAGGGGACGTTCCCTGTCGGCGTTGTCCTGGGCTCCGGTCTCGGTGGCTCGTCCCTTGATATGGGCGACCTTGTCTCCATCCCGTATGAGGCTATCCCCGGCTTTCCGGTCACTACAGTAACAGGCCATCAGGGCAACCTGCTTGCAGGAAAGGTGCATGATGTCCCCGTGCTCGTGATGCAGGGGCGTTTCCATCTCTATGAGGGGTATCACATGAAAGATATCCTTCTCCCCCTTTGGACCCTCCATCTGCTCGGGGTTAGCAGCCTCATCCTCACCAACGCCTCGGGCGGCATTAACGTCGCCTGCATGCCGGGCGATCTCGTGCTGGTCAACGACCATATCAACCTCATGGGGACCAACCCGCTGGTAGGAGTCCGCGACGACGAAGGGCGGTCCCGATTTCTCGATATGACACAAGCGTATGATCAGGGGTTGGCGGCTGTCGCCCGGAAAACGGCTGCCGAAATGGGGATTGCGCTCAAGAGCGGCGTGATGGCGGCTGTTCTGGGGCCGGTCTATGAGACTCCGGCGGAAATAGGCATGATGGAGCGGATGGGGGCGGACCTGGTCTGCATGTCCACGGTGCCCGAAGTGATCATCGCCAACTACCTCGGTATGCGCGTTCTGGCCATTTCGCTGGTCTGTAACAGGGCGGCGGGACTGGCGGGTCATCGCCTTGCCCATGACGAGGTATTAAAGACAGCGGCGAGCCGCGGGCCTCTCTTTGCGCGGCTTCTCGACGGTATCATCGGCCGGATGGCATCCGAAGGGGTTGTGTAAGAGGCAGGTTCACGGTTTGAAGTCCAAGGTTCAAGACAGTGCTCTGTCGCCTGGGGGTGGGGTGTTATGGAAGTTGTAATTCTCGGGTCCGGCACCTCCACCGGTGTGCCCGTGATTGGATGTTCGTGCGAGGTCTGTACGTCGGACGATCCCCGAAACCGCCGGACGCGTTCGTCGATACTGGTGGAGCACGCGGGAGCGTACATACTGGTGGACACCGCCACCGATTTTCGCGCCCAGGCCATTGCCAACAATATCCCAAAGATCGATGCGGTATGCTATACCCATACCCATGCCGACCATGTACACGGCATCGACGACCTGCGATGCTTCAACAAGCTCAAGGGCGGGGCGATACCCTGTTACGGGAGTCCGGCAACCTGTGAATCGTTGCAGCGCAACTTTCCGTATATTTTCAAGCCGTCGGAAGGGGCAGGGTGGCGACCTCACCTGGAGCCTAATGCGGTGACCGGTGACTTCGACCTGTTTGGTTTGAAGGTGGCGCCGATCGAGATAGAGCACGGAAAAAGCATGATCTATGGCTATCGGTTCGGTGATGTGGCCTACCTTACCGATTGCAGCGGTATTCCCGGGTATTCGATGGAAAAGCTGCGGGGGCTGAAGCTGCTCATTATCGGCGCCATACGGTATCAGCCCCACCCCAGCCACTTTTCCCTGGGGCAGTCGGTGGAGATAATCGAGGCGCTCAAGCCCGAGAGGGCGCTGTTGACGCATCTTGGGCACTCCTTTGACCAGGAGAAGACCGGTGCCGAACTGCCGCCCAATACAGGCCTGGCATATGACGGACTGAGGATAACACTCTGACGGAGGGAAGAATCATGAGAAAAATCAAGAGATACCTGCCCCTGCTTGCAGTTGCCGTCTCCCCCTTGTTTCTCGGCATGGGGACGGGTGACATTTCCTCTAGCGGCGAGGTCCACAAGGCGACGAAAAACTACAACGTAACCGTCGTCGACGACCTCGGCACCAAGACCGAGGCGAGTAATTTTACCTGCGAGGGGAAACTCTATTTCGACGGGAAGAAGGGGGCGACCACCTTGTCCGTCTCCTTCGACAAGGTCAGGGAGATAAGCGCCGAGAAGGGCAAGGGAGACCGGGCACAGGTGACGGCCACCCTGACCGATGGCAGCACCGTTGCCTTCGATATGAGCTGTCGGGACCGTTGCTCGGGGAATACGTCGTTTGGCAGCTTCAGTGTCGAGGCGTGTAATCTGAGGAAGGTAACCTTTAAGTAGAAAATCAGAGGCAATGGATAATTGACAACGTTTTTCATTGTCAATTATCCATTGATGTTCATCATGATCGTCGGTATCCCGAAAGAGATAAAAGACAACGAATACCGTGTGGGGATTGTCCCTGCCGGCGTGCTGGCCCTGACTCAGGCGGGACATTCCGTCATTGTGGAGCGGTCCGCCGGTGAGGGGAGCGCCATTGGCGATGAGGAGTACCGCCGCGCCGGGGCCGAGATCGTATCCTCCGCGGCGGACGTCTACGGCAGGGCGGAGATGGTTATGAAGGTCAAGGAACCGCTGCCCGCGGAGTACGGCCTTCTGCGAGAGGGGCAGATACTCTATGCCTACCTCCACCTTGCACCGGCGCCGGAGCTGACCCGTGCGCTGCTTGAGAAGAAGGTGATCGGCGTTGCGTACGAAACCATTCAGACCGACGACGGGCTTCTACCCCTTTTGATCCCGATGAGCGAGGTGGCGGGGAAACTGGCGGTCCAGGCCGGGGCTCATTACCTCGAAAAGGAGGCCGGTGGCCGGGGTATCCTGCTGGGCGGGGTGCCGGGAGTCCATCGGGCGGTCGTTACCATCATAGGCGGCGGTACGGTGGGGCTCAACGCCGCCAAGATCGCCGTCGGCATGGGGGCCGAAGTCTACATCATCAACAAGGGACTGAAGCGGATGGCCTACCTCGACGACATTTTCGCCAACACCGTTACCACCCTGGAATCCAACAGCCACAACATAGAGGAAGCTGTTCTGCGTTCCGATCTTGTTGTCGGATCGGTGCTGATCCCCGGCGCCATGACGCCGCGGGTTGTAACCCGATCCATGGTTTCCCGCATGAAGAAGGGGGCGGTCATCGTCGACGTCGCCATCGACCAGGGGGGGTGCATCGAAACTTCCCGTCCCACCAGCCATTCCGATCCCGTCTACGAGGTCGACGGCGTCATCCATTACTGCGTCACCAACATGCCCGGCGCAGTGCCCCGGACTTCGACCTACGCCCTCACCAACGCCACCCTTCCCCATGCCCTTGCGATCGCCGGTAAGGGCCTCAGGGCGGCGGTTTGCGCAGATGCCTCGCTTGCGAGGGGGGTTAATGTCTATAAAGGGCATGTAACCCACCCCGCAGTGGCAGAGGCGGCTGGAGTAGAATATACCCCTCTGGAGAAGCTGCTGGGCAGCCTCTGAGCTGAGACGTATATCCGATTGATATTCCTCTCCGTTATTGTGCCTTGTGTAGATCCCTTGTGTGATATGGTGGTAAAAATTAATCTGGCGATGGCGTGGTAGTTGCATAGTATTGCGCTGTTGCGATTTATTAATTCATGGAGGTCGAGCAGTAAATCTTTTATAAGATTGCGGTCGTAGAACCAATGACGACCGGGGAGAGAGTGGGATGGAAAGATTGAGAAGAGGGTTTGTCGCAGTATTGTGTTTGCTTGTATCGGGCCTTGCCGGTCAGGCAGCTGCCTATGAAAAACCGACCATAGGTTTCGTCCAGAATCTCGACGGAATCGAAAGCCCGCAGCGGGTTTCGGCCAACGGCAGCGGCACTATCTACGTGACCGACTCCTATGAAAATGAGGTAATCGTCCTTGACTCCTCAGGGAGCAAAATTGGCTCAATTAAGGAGTCAGGTGTCCCCAGAGGGATCAAGGTGTTGCCCGACAACTCCATTCTTGTGGGTTACACCAGCGATTCCGGCGGCTACGTTTCTCATTACACCTCCTCCGGCAGTTTCATAAGAAGACTGGGGGCAGGCATCGGCCAGTTCACCATGCCTACCGATATGGCGGTTAATCCGTCTACCGGCGTCATCTACGTTGTTGACAGCGTAAGAAGCTATGTCTACCGTTTTGACAAGGACGGCAACTTTCTCGACCGGTTTGGCGGTTATGGCCCGGGGTATTATGATTATGCCGGTTTCCATAACCAGTTTGATTACCCCGCGGGAATTGTTTTTGACGCCGCTCGCCAGGAGGTTCTCGTAGGCGACCAGGGGAACTTCCGTATCAAGGTGTTCGATCCCGCAGGCAACTACCTGAGACAGTTCGGCACCAATGCCCCCGACAGCTCCTGGCTGTTCGGCAGCTTTTCTCCCGAGAAACTGATCGGCAGGTTCTCAAAGCTTCAGGGGCTTGCTATTGATGGTCAGAGCCGCCTCTATGTGGTCGATTCTTTCCAGTGCACCGTACAGATGTTCGACAGCGCCTCGGGTAACCCGCTCGGCATGTTCGGCGATTACGGCACCGGTTCGGCTGAGCTGATGGTCCCCATCGGCATTACGCTTTCTCCCTCCGGGCAGTTCATTCTCGCCGACTGGAATAACAATCGCCTCTCGTTCTGGCAGATTGGTCTGGAAACATCTCCGCCACCGTCACCCGATCCCAACAGCGCGCCGTCTGTTCCGGCCCTCTCTTCTCCGGCCAATGGGGCTACCGTGGCGAGCATGATGCCTCTTCTCAGTGTTGCCAACGCCAGCGATGCCGAGGGAGACATGCTCCAGTACATATTCCAGGTAGATACCAGTTCCTCCTTTAATACCGCCAACATGAAGACGGTAACCGTTTCGCAGGGAACATCCGTGACCTCTGCGACGGTCGTGCTGCCGGTGGATCATGTCACCTACTACTGGCGGGCAAAGGCGAAGGAGACTTCCACCTCCGAGCTTCTGGAAAGCGGGTGGAGCGCGGCGACAAGCTTTACCGTCCATGCCTCAAACAGGCTCCCCTCCGCGCCAGGAAATCTTTCTCCGGCGGCCGGGACACAGCTGGTCGATACCGATTCACTGTCGTGGTCATCTTCAGTCGATCCTGACGGCGATCTGATCACCTATACGGTAAACGTTGCCACCGACGCGGCCTTTGCCTCAATCGTCGAGTCAAAGAGCGGCATCTCCGGTACCAGTGTTGCCATCACCCAGTTCTCCAGTCTCTCCGGCCAGCCCAGTGCAACCTACTACTGGCAGGTAAAGGCGGTGGACAGCAACAGTGGTTCTTCAACCTACTCAGGCAGCAGCTTTGTCTACGGTTCATCAGGAGCGACCATCAAGGTCAGCAGTTCGCCCAGCGGCGCCCTGGTTTACATCGACGGCAACTACGGCTACCTCGGCAACTATCAGGGCCAGACCGGTGCCACGCCGCTCGCCATAACCGTTGAACCCGGCAGGCATGAGGTCCGGATAGTCAGGAACGGCTATAACGAGTACTATGGCAGCTACAACATGACAGCAGGCCAGACCGTAACGGTCAATGCCAACCTGTTGAGCTACTCCAGCTACAGTATTACCGACAGGGGCAGGTTGACCGCGGGTGGACAGACCCTGGGCAACTATAATCCGTCGTTCACCTATTCGTCACCCTTCGCGGTCGACTGGGATAACGACGGCAACAAGGACCTCCTGGTCGGCGCCAATGACGGCCGGGTCTACTACTATAACAATACCGGCGGTGACGGTTCGCCGAACCTCCAGTACCAGGGGTATGTGGTAAGCACCGGTGACGGCGCCTATCCCTTCGTGGTCGACTGGGACAACGACGGCAGGAAGGACCTGCTCGTCGGTACCAGGTCTGGCAATATCCTGCTCTATCTCAACATCGGCACCGACAGTGCGCCCTCCTTCGGCGGTGGTGTACCGCTCCAGGCAGGGGGGTCAGTCATCGACGTGGGCAACTATGCCTCGCCGTGGGTGGTCGACTGGGACAACGACGGCAAGAAGGACATGCTGGTTGGCAACAGCTCCGGCTATGTCAGGCTCTACCTCAACAGCGGTACCGACTCCGGCCCGTCGTTGAGCGACAATGGCTACCTGCGCATGGGGTCGAATACCCTCCGTGCCGGCAACTATGCGACCCCGTTGGTCATCGACTGGGATCATGACGGCAGGAAAGACCTGGTGGTGGGCGCGAGCAGTAACGGTGTCTACTGGTTCCGTAACGGTGGCAGCGATGCTTCGCCCAGCTTCTCCAGCTATTCACAGCTGCCCGAATTGAGCGGTAGACTGAAGAGCACGAGCTATGCGGCGCCCTTCATTGTCGACTGGAATAACTCGGGTCTCTACGATGTACTGGTAGGCGGATCGGATGGTACAGTCCGGCGCTTCAGCAAATAAGGAGGAGTGCCGATATGAAACTGTTCACTTCTAAAGCCGGAAAGAAAAGGGCTTCAATCATGACTGCAAGGGCTATCCTGTCTATACTGGCTGCTGTCGCTCTGGTGATTATTGCTGTGGGTAACGGCCAGGCAATAGATGCACCGCACCATGCCGGCTATTCGATACAGTGTCTCAATTGTCATCAGCCGCACAAGGCGTTGGGGAGCAACCTGACCAGGGCCGAGCTCAACCCGTTGGTCTGCCAGGGCTGCCACAACCCTCTTGGTCTTGGTAAATACTTCCCTATGCAGAACTCCAACAGAGCGGTCCCCGGCGTAAAGGGGAATACCCACTACTGGATGATGTCGGCCAATGCCCCCCAGTGGGGAGCTACACCACCGACAAGGACATATTCTGAGAACCATGATACCGACATGGATACTCGTCTGGACAAGAGCGACCCGAGCAACCCGAAGGTCCTCTGCTCCACCTGTCACAACCAGCACGATAACTCCAACCGCTGGGGCCGTACCCATCTTTCTCAGATTGAGCAGCTCGACGGTACCGGTTCCACGGGCAAGATCCACTACTCGGTGGTAGACCACCAGGCCAAGCCCCAGACCTACCATGTCTTTATTGTCAACTCCGGCTCCACCGGCGAGGCGACCTATGTCATCAGCGATGGCTCGCTGGACATGGCCGGCTACATCAGATGGTTCGGCTGGAACGGTTCGGGCTGGATACCTTTCACAGGGCGCAATGCGAAGACCGATGCCTCGTCCATGCCGCGCCAGACCGGTTCGAGCCAGCACCTGATGGACGGCCCGAATATCACCATCACCTTCGATACCTCATCGGACTCTTTCAGGACCGGTGACCACTTCAGGTTCTATGTGGGCTACCCCTTCTTCAGGAGAGCCCACGACGGCGGCCCGAATCAGGAGCCGGGCAACAGGGGACAGGGGAGCGGTTTTACTACCTATTTCTGCCGCAACTGCCACAGCCAGAGGGCTCAGAGCCATGTGGACGTAGAAACCTGGACCGGTACCCCCCGGAGCCATCCGGTAGGGCAGTGGCTGGGGTCCAACGGTAAGGGGTATGACCGTCACGTTCCGCTGGATGCTGACGGAAAGACGCAGAGCGCTTCTTATCCCAATAGTCCCGACGGCAACTGGACCAACGACCTGCTCCTTTTCAAGAGAGGGACAGCCGGTGATCCGAAATACCCGACCGTCAAGGCAACCGCCTTTGGCACGCCGGAGCCCGGCTCCGACGACAATTACGATGTGCAGTGCATGACCTGCCATGCCCCGCACTTTACCGACTCCAATTCACTGACGGTCGACAAGAGATAGTCCGTTTCGACTGAATCGTAAGGGATGGTTGAGATAACACGGCCACGCAGGGGGTTTCTCTTGCGTGGCCGTATGAGTTTTGAGTAGAGTTAAAGCAATTTAATCAGGGGGATAGGCAATGCGTCGACATGTTTTTTTTGTACTTTCAGCGCTTGCGGTTTTTCCCGCAACGATAGCCTATGCCGTCGACCAGACGGTACCGGGGAGCGTAGAGGCGATCGGGAGCAGCCCGAGCCAGGTGACGGTGCTGACGTATGTGAGCGGCGACGACAACCGTGACGGCTCGGTAAAGGTTGAGTACAGCGAGGACAGCACGTGGGGGAATTCGGATGATAAGACCATATGCGGGAACCTCACCGGCGGCAGCCCGCGGGTCTGCTACATCAGCTGGCTCAAGAGCGACACGACGTACCATGTAAAGGTGACCTATACCGACCCCGACGGGGTGACCGGCGGCGACTCTTATGAGACGTCGGCCCATACCCGCGGCGAGGATGAGGACAAGTATCCGCCGACCCTGGCCATCATCAAGCCGATGGAGAAGGGGGTCGTCGGGGGTAACAGCAGCTATCCCGTGACCATCGACTTCACCGTCTACGATCGCCACAGCGGCATCGACGGGTCGTCGGTAGAAGTCGTCATCGACGGGGCCAGCTACAGCGCCCAGCCCAATCCCGACCGCGAGGGGTACTATATCTTCCGCTGGAGCACGCCGACCAGGGGATGGCACTCCGTCACCGCCAAGGCGCGTGACAAGGCGGGCAATCTTGGCTATGCCCCCACATCGCAGTTTTACATCAACAGCACCGAGACCGCCGAAGGGGTGTTCAAGGGAGACGGCAAGCTCCTCGTCCGCGACAACGACAACCAGATCTGCTGGGACTGCCACGGCGGCCTCAAGCCTCACAGCAGCCAGTATCTGAGCCCCAAATACGGCAACTGGTCCTTGACCTGCCGTCAGTGCCATACCCCGCACAACACCAAGAACATCTTCCTGGTAAAAGAGCAGATCAAGACCCCCAACAGCGGGTACCGGAACGTCGACTTCAGGAGCGCTGACGGCTTCGCCGACTACAGCTTTGCCAACAAGGCCGAGCTGGGCACCGGCCCGTGCGAGACCTGCCACACCAAGACCAG
>JAOUDF010000223.1 GCA_029859385.1 Nitrospirota bacterium | reverse complement strand
CACTGCCGGCAGTTTACGCATCAGGGCATTCTGGCGGACCATCTTGCGGGCGCCCAGC
The DNA here is from genome assembly GCA_029859385.1 of Nitrospirota bacterium. Lineage (GTDB taxonomy): Bacteria > Nitrospirota > JAOUDF01 > JAOUDF01 > JAOUDF01 > JAOUDF01. The sequence goes on along the minus strand of JAOUDF010000223.1, from coordinate 4,180 downwards.
GCGAGTGAGATGGTCACCACCGCGGGCAGCGCTTCGGGGATGGCGGCAACCGCCAGCGATATGGCTGTCAGGAGCATAAGGATCGGCGCCTCTCCCTTCAGTATCCCGATGCCGAAAAACAGGGCGCAGATGGCAAGGACTATCCATGCGAGGCGCTGGCCGAAGGTCGCCAGTCTTTTTTGCAGAGGAGTTTTGGTGTCCTCCGCTTCCTGAAGCATGGCGGCGATTCGGCCAAGCTCGGTCTGCATCCCGGTGGCGACAACAATGCCCGCGCCTCGGCCGTAGGTGGCAAAGGTCCCTTTGAAGGCCATGTTTTTCCTGTCCCCCAGGGGGAGGTTCGGGTCACGGAGAGAGGTGACGATCTTCTCGACGGGGACTGATTCGCCGGTGAGGGCCGCCTCTTCAATCTTCAGTTGAGCCGTTTCAACGAGTCGCAGGTCAGCGGGTACGATCCGACCTGCTTCGAGCAACACCATATCTCCGGGCACAAGTTCGGAGGCTTCAATAATCGAGGGGATGCCATTGCGCACTGCCACCGTTGAAGGGGCGGACATCTTCTTGAGGGCAGCCATGGCCTTTTCGGCCCTGTATTCCTGTACAAAGCCGATAACGGCGTTGAGGACGACGATCACGGCGATGGCAACGGTATCGGCAACATCGCCAATGATGCCCGATATGACGGCAGCAATAATCAGGACAATGATCATGAAGTCCCTGAACTGGTCGAGGAACATCATATAAAGGGGCTTTTTCTTCTTTTCCGTCAGCTCGTTGGGGCCGTGCTCGGCGAGCTTCTTCTCAACTTCCGGCTGAGAAAGGCCTCTCGAAGAAGTGCCAAGGAGTTCGAAGATTTCAAGTAGATCTCTTTGGTGCCAGTGCATATAAACCGTCCTCAAATTGATGGACGAACTATAGCATAGATGCCGTCCTCACCCAATGCATGATGGCGTCTATAATAAAAATTTACATAAAAAAGCATCGTGATTGCTAATGTAACCTGGTAAAATGCCGAATAAATAATTTGAGGACAAATAATTTCTGTGCTCATTTTGCCCTTGTCATCCATTACCCAAGTTGGTAGCCGGAGAATCAGTTGAGTTACTTTAGGTGTATGTCGTTGCCAGGCAAGTCTTGTTATTCCTCAAGAATGCATTATGTTCTAAATAAATATTTAATCATCGCGCTTTTTCTCTTGTCATTCTTGAGTTTTTACACACTCAATGCAGAAGCCGCCACCTGGACCGTTTGTGCCTCGGGGTGCGACTACACAAGCATATCGGGAGCAATCAGCAATGGGAATACGGCCGACGGCGATACGATTTCCGTTTCCGGCGGTCCCTATGCGGAGCAAATCGACTTCGGCGGCAGAAACATCACGGTCAAAGCCCCCGCACCCGTTACCCTTCAGGGATCGGGCGGTAACGTCCCCGTTGTGGTCTTCAGCAACGCAGAAACCTCCACTGCTGTCCTTGACGGCTTCACTATCGACAACTCAGCGGCAGCAAATTCGCTGACCCGCGGCATATATATTGCCGGTAATGCCGCGCCCACCATCAAGAATTGTACGGTTGTCGGCAACAAAGTAACTACAACAAGCGTTGATGGAGCTGGTATCTATATCAATGGCGGTACCGCTACTATCATTGATACAACCATCGGTGGAGATGCCGTCAACACGAACAATTCACGTCATGGAGCCGGTCTGTACGCAACTGCTTTAAGCGGCCCCCTTTCCATAAGTGGCGGAGCATTCACCCAGAACGCTTCGGCTCAGATGGGTGGCGGACTCTATATAACAGCACCGGGCCAGACGGTGACTATCTCTAATGTGACACTATCTAACAACTCTGCCGCCAATGGACATGGCGGCGCCATTTATCTGAATACCGCCGGTCAACTGACTACCATAAGCAATTCGACGTTCGCAAATAACACGGCATCGCAATACGGCGGCGCTATCTACAGCACAGGGTCTCCTTTGACCATAACCGGCGGCAGTATAAACAGTAATACTGCGACGACCTATGGCGGCGGTATATCGCTTAACGCTGCTGGGGCGAATCTGACTCTGAGTGGCACGACACTAAAGGGCAATTCGGGTACCAATGGTGGCGCCATCAGTGCGATGACGACCGACGCGATTACTATTATCGGTGCAACCATAGGTGGCCCGGGTGGCGGTGAACCAAACACGTCAACCACCGGGAGCGGCGGTGGTATATACATGCTGAATACCACCGGCGCATCCAGCGTTATCAACACCACCATAGACAACAACACTGCCCAACAGTATGGAGGCGGCATCTATTTCAGCTCCACTGCAACGACTTCGTTAGCTCTGATAAATAGCAACATTACAAACAACACGGCCAATACACTGGATGGCGGCGGCCTCTATCTGGCAGGAGCGAACGTCAGTCTGGTTATGACCGGCGGCAGTATCAGCGGTAACACTAATCTCGCAGCCAGCAGGAACGGCGGCGGAATATTCTCATCCGCCGTCGGCGGCCTGACGATCTCCAGGGCGACGATTAACAGCAATTCTACAACAAACCAGGGCGGCGGCATCTATATGACGACTGCCGGAGCAACGCTATCGTTATCGGACAGCTATATACAGGGTAACAGTTGTCAGGGCGGTGGGGCTGGTATTTTAATCGCAGGTAGCACCACGGCTACGATAACCAACTGCCTTATCTCCGGCAACAGGCTGCATACAACCGACTGGCGGTATGGTGGCGGTATCTTTAACGGCGGTACTTTGAACCTCTATAACTCGACCATTGCAAGCAATTATGCCTATCGAGACGGCGGCGGTCTCTATGCCAATGGTACGGAGACAATCAGGAACTCTATCTTTTGGGGTAATCTGGCAAATCTTGGCACGAACGACTCTATTCAGTTGGCGACCAATTCTATCGACTACTCCTGTGTCCAACAGGCGAGCGTCCCGGCAGGGACGGGTAATATCAATACCGATCCTCAGTTTGTAAACATGTTTGTGCAGTCCAATCCGGGTACCGCGACCACTGCTGGCGATTACCGGCTGTGTAACGGGGCGGGTGATCCTGACGGTGCCTGTAGCTCAGCCTCTCCGGCTATAGACACGGCAGGTGTCACCAGTGCGCCGACGGGCGACATTGTCGGCGCTGCCCGTCCCCATGATGTAGCAGGGAAGGGCGACGGCGTCGATGATTACGACATGGGCGCCTACGAATACGTTCCGGCGGCCAATACCGCCCCTGTCGGCGGCTACACTGCCGACAACGTAATACCCGCAGCGCAGGTTGTCCAGGCTACCGATGGCAGCGGTATTGTCACCATAACCTGGAAGGGGAGGGATGCCGAGCTCAACTCGGTTATGCTCAAGACCTTCGAGTACTCCGTGGATGGCGGCTCGACATGGAACGCCCCCACCTACGGCGACTGGTCGGGGGCCTTGCAGACTACCTGGAGCGACAATGGCGGCGCCCGGTGGACAACCGCGACAACGCTGGGTGCGGCGACTGCCCACAGCTTTACCTTTAACACCAAGCATGCCGACGTTACCGGCCTCGACGGGGTAGACCAGTCGGATGTGAGGATACGCTTTACCCTCTACGACGGCGTTAACAGCAGTGTGCCGGTGGTGTCGGACAATTTCCGGGTAGACAACCTTGCACCAACGCCAACACTATCCAGCGCGGTCTATGACCCGGCTACCGATACCATGGTAATCACCGGAGCCAACATCACCTCCATTGCGCCACCCGCCACCGACGTAAAGTCGGTTATCGACTGGAACAAATTTGTCTGGGACATCAACGGTGACAATGGGGCAACGGCGGACATCACCTTTGTTCTGGGTGATATCACCAGTTTGACGGTAACCAACGATACGACGCTGACGCTGGTATTTACCGGCGCCAAGGGGACGGCCATTGAAGCGACGGCTGGATTCGGGCCATTGGGAGGCAGTGACACAATTGATGTGACCGTCGGTTTCAGCCAGGATGAATTCGGCAACGGCGCTGTCACCGACGCGGTGTCTGATGGCCCGCTGTCTATTGATAACATGGTCGCCGGTTCGGTCTACACGGACGAAGGAGTGACCAATATCGGGGCTGGAAAGACGGTTCGTCTGATTGTCAACGGCGCCAGTGCCGGTACCGACGTGACGAGCGCGAGCGGAACCTATCTG
>JAOUDF010000222.1 GCA_029859385.1 Nitrospirota bacterium | reverse complement strand
TCAATACCTTCTTCCGGCCGACGGTGCCCCAGCTCTTTGTCGACGTGGACGAGGCAAAGGTCATCTCTCTGGGCATACCGCTGTCCGAGGTCTACGACACCTTGCAGGGGACGATGGGCACGCTCTATGTCAACGACTTCAACAAGGCGGGGCGGACCTATCGCGTGCAGATCCAGGCCGAGGCGGCCTATCGCATGAAACCGGACGACCTGGGCAAGCTCTATGTGCGGTCGCAGTCGGGCGCCATGGTCCCGCTTTCCGCATTCATTCATGTGAGAGATATTGTGGGGCCTGAACAGCTGGAGCGGTTCAATGGATTTATTGCGGCCAAGATCATGGGTACCGGCGCGGCGGGCCTCAGCTCAAGCGAGGCCCTCAAGATCGTAGAGGAGGTTGCGGCGACATCCCTTCCGGCAGGATACGACATCGCCTGGTCGGGCCAGGCCTACCAGGAGAAACGGACGGGGAAGGCCGCGATTCAGGCCTTCGTCTTTGCCATTATCATGGTGTTCCTGATTTTGGCGGCCCAGTACGAGCGGTGGTCGCTGCCGCTGGCGGTGATCATGGCCGTGCCTTTTGCTCTCGCGGGCGCACTGGCTGCTGTCATGGCGCGGGCCATGCCCAACGACATCTATTTCCAGATCGGGCTGGTGGTGCTCATCGGCCTCGCATCGAAGAACGCCATCCTTATTGTCGAGTTCGCATCCCAGAAACAGGAGGAGGGGATGTCGCTCACCGACGCTGCCATCGAGGCGGCCCGTATCCGCTTCCGCCCCATCGTCATGACGTCGCTGGCCTTCGTGCTGGGGGTCGTGCCGCTGGTGTTTGCGACGGGGGCCGGGTCGGCGGCGCGGCGCTCCATGGGCACCGGCGTCTTCGGCGGCATGCTGGCGGCGACATTCATCGCGACGATATTTATTCCGCTGTTCTTCAAGTGGTTGTCGAGGGAGAGGAAGATTTGAAAGTTTCACAAAAGGTCGTCACACCGGTGAAAACCGGTGTCGAGAGATTTCGTAACTATTTGAAAGGACTGGATTCCGGCTTTCGCCGGAATGACGATAAAAAAACTTCGAGATTATCCGTGACCTTAGCCATACCAAAGTTATCAGTGCTGTTGGCAATACTGTTGACGTCCGCATGCACCGTCGGCCCCGACTACAGGCGGCCCGAGACAGGCCTGCCCGCTCAATTCGGTCCGGAGGCCCCTGCCGGTAGTACTGAACCGACAAAGGTTTCTAAGGAGTGGTGGAAGTCCTTCTCCAATGCTACCCTGGATGACCTTGTCGAGAAGGCTCTGAACAATAACAAAGACGTACAAATAGCTGTTGCCCGCATCGAAGAGGCCGACGCCGTGCTGCGACAGGTGGGGGCGGCCCTGCTGCCGACCGTCGAAGCTGGCGCCAGCGGTACCCGCCAGCGCTATAGTGAATTTACCGGGTCGGGCAACTATTCCCCTGGAATCAGACCCAATTTCAAGGCGTTTCTCAGTTCCACCTTCGAACTGGATTTCTGGGGCAAGCTCAGGCGGGCCACCGAGTCGGCCCGGGCCCAGGCTCTGGCCACGCGCTATGGGAGAGACACGGTGGAGCTTACCCTGTCTGGCCTCGTCACAAGGAACTATCTGGCCCTGCATTCTCTCGACGATCAGATCGCCGTCTCCTCGGAAACCCTGACAAACCGAGAGACAACGTTGAGGATTACCCGGAGTCGCTTTGAAGGCGGCATTGCATCCCAGCTCGATGTTCAGCAGGCTGAAGGTGCCCGCGCGGCAGTGGAGGCCCAGATTGCAGACCTGCGGCGGCTTCGCGCTCTTTCAGAGCATCAACTGGCCCTTCTCACCGGTACGCCGAACCTTACGATTCCCGAAGGCGATTCGCGCTTTATGCCCGTGCCGCCTGTACCACCGGCAGGGCTGCCGTCATCGCTGCTCGAATCCCGCCCCGACATTGCCGAGGCCGAGGCGCGGCTCGTCGCTGCCAACGCCAAGATCGGCGTGGCAAAGGCGGCGCTCTTTCCCTCCATCTCCCTCACCGGCAGTCTGGGCGCGGAGAGCAAGGATCTGGTAGACCTGCTGGAATCGGGGGCCCGCATCTGGACGCTCGGTTTTGCCCTGAACCTGCCCATTTTCGATTCGGGTAAAAGGGTGGCGAAAGTGGACGAAGTGACCGCCCAGCAGAAGCAGGTTCTCATCGCCTACCAGAAGGCCGTCGAAGGGGCGTTCAAGGAGGTGCGCGACGCACTGGTCAACATCCGCCGGACGGCGGAAGGGGAAAGGGCGCTCAACGACCGGCTGCAGGCGACGCAGAAGGCCCTAAAGCTGGCCGAGGCCCGTTACGACGCTGGTTATTCGCCCTATCTCGAAGTACTCGACGCCCAGCGCACGCAGAACGACGCCCAGCTGGCGATGATCCGCAACCGGGAGGCCAGGTTGGCGGCTGCCGTCGATCTCTTCAAGGCCCTGGGGGGCGGGTGGACTTCCAATCCCTGATTGCCGTTTTCTTCTCCGTATGTATAATGGCAAGGTCATGAAGTGACCTGTGCGGAGGAAACCGGTAGATGAAGTCCGTCAGTCTCAAAAAACTGTTCGCCAGACAGCGGCTAGCCCCTCTCCTTCAATCTCTCATCTCCTCAACCGGCGACCCTCTCACTCTGGAAGACGCCGACGGCACCATAATCCTCGAAGGCATCGCGAAGAAAAAGTCGAAAAAATATCCTGTAGAAGTTTCGGGGGAGATTATCGGGTGGGCCTCGGGCGGACCCTCTGCCGAGGCGGTGGCTTCCCTGGTCTCCTATCTGGCCGGGTGTGAAGTCGAGAAGAAAAGTCTCGGCCAGGAGACCCTCAGCCGGTACAAGGAGATCACGCTTCTTTACGCCATTTCAGAAAAGATGGCCGGCTGTCTCGACCCGGCGCAAATGGCCAGGCTTGTGATAGAAGAGGCGCAAAAGGCGATCCCTTTGACCGGGGCGTCGGTCATGCTCCTCGATGAGGAAACGGGGAAGCTTGAAGTTATCGCCGCCCACGGGAAAAAATGCTCACCCCTGGCCGCCGTCGGTCCGGACAAGGGGATTGCCGGCAGTGTGCTGAGCAGCGGAATGGCGGAGATCGTCAATGACACCGCCACCGACGCTCGATATGTTCCCGGAAAGAACCGCTGCAAATCGATGATCTGCGCCCCGCTCAAGGTGAAGGATCGCGTAATCGGCGTCATCAACATCAGCAACGAAAACCCCACCGAATACACCGCCGCTGACCTCAAGCTCGCCGTCACCCTTGCCATCCAGGCCGCCTCGGCCATCGAGAATGCCCGGCTTTACGCCACGCTCAAGGAGCTGACCGATGCAGCACTGGAGGAAAACAGGGAGCTGAAGGATTATATGAACAAGCGGTACAGCTTTCAGAACATTATTACCATCTCACCGAAGATGCAGGAAATTCTGCGGATGGCCGAGAAGGTGGCGAAGAAGCCGCAGGCGACGGTGGCCATATTTGGCGAAAACGGTACTGGCAAGGAGGTGCTGGCCCGCGCAATTCACGTTGCTTCTGGTCTCATGGAGAACCGGTTTGTAGCGGTCAACTGCGCTGCCATTCCACAGAACCTGCTGGAGAGCGAACTCTTCGGCCACGTAAAAGGAGCGTTTACCGGGGCCGACCGAGAACGGGACGGAAAGTTTGACGCGGCTCAAAAAGGTACGCTCCTGTTGGATGAGATCGGCGACATGGCGCTCGACTTGCAGGCAAAGCTGCTGCGGGTGCTTCAGGAGCGGTGCTATCAAAAAGTGGGTTCCAACCAGGTGATCAAGACCGATTTTCGGGTCATTGCCACTACTCACCGTGACCTCAAGGCCATGGTGCGTGAAGGCAAGTTCCGGGAAGATCTCTATCATCGCCTGACCATGTTTCCGATAACCATACCCTCCCTCAGGGACCGCCGCGAGGATATCCCTCTTCTGGTGCACCATTTTCTCGATCAGTTTCAGAAAGAGCTGGGAAAGCCCCTTCCCGGCGTGTCAAAGGCCGCCATGAATGCGCTGACGGCATACTCATGGCCGGGCAATGTCCGCGAACTGCGCAACTGTCTCGAACGTGCAACCATCATGAGCGATGACGAGCTTATCAATCCGAGAGACCTCGGTATCAGCATTCATGGAGATGATACCGTGCCCGTCGTCGGAGAAGTCCGGTTCGATGTTCGTCTCGACGCCAATGAGTTATCCCTCGAATCCGCCGTTAACCAGATA